>VAXX01000426.1:4636-8364 GCA_005885115.1 Actinomycetota bacterium
GCCGCCGGGCCGGCCGAACAGCACCCGGGGGCGGGCCACCGACTCGGGCGTACTCCACGACACCACGACCTCACGGGAGGCGTCCGCGCCGAACTGGAGGTGCACGCCGTGCACGTCGGGCGCGCCGGCGGGGCCGGGCTGGCGCCACAGGGTCACGCCGGGATCGGCCAGGGCCGTGCCGGGAAACAGGGCGGCGCCCGCGGCGCCGGCACCGGCCGCGCCGAGAACGGCCCGGCGGCTGAGGGTACGGGGATCACGGTCTTCCGTCATGCGTCCATGGTGGTACGCACGCGGTGAACAGCGCTTTACCGGTCAGGACAACTTCGTGGAAACCGTGGCGGCTCACCTACCTGAGGCGCCTGGACCGACGGTCGGCGCGCCGCCGGGAACGCCGGCAAGCCGGGCGACCGCGGTGGACAGCAGCCAGTACACCGAACGCGGGTCGGCCGCCTGTCCCCGCCCCTGCAGGGTCAGCCCGACGACGGTGTCGCCGCGCCGGGCCACCGCCCAGCCGGGCCCGGTGTACGCCTCGTCGCCGATCCCGGGCAGCGGCTGCCCGCGCCGGGCCCGCATGGCCGCCTTGGCGGCCAGCCCACGCAGCACCATGAGGACGGCGGCCACCTGCCCGTCCGGGGTGTGGAACTGGGACACCCCCACCGCGACCGGTCCCATCCCGCCGCGCTCCTGGACGGTGACCGGCGCGCCGAGCGCCCGGCTCACCTCGTCCGCGGTGACCAGGGCCGCCGGTATCCCCGGGGCGCGCTGTCCCGGGGCGGGAAGTCCCATCGCCACGGCGACGAGCGCCTCGGTGTTCTGCTCGTCGGGGTCGGCCACCTGTACCCGCCGGGCCGAACCCGGCTCGACCACCCGTACCGTCAGCACCCGCCGGGTCCACCGCCGGGCGGTCAGCGTCACGGTGTCCCCGTCCCGGCACTGGTTGACCTGCGTGCTCGGGATGGCCCAGGCGGTGGTCCGGTCGTCGGTACCGTCGTCCACGGCCAGGTAGTGCAGCCACGGCCGGGGCGGGCTGTTCTCCCCGCCGGCGGTCTGCCGCCACACCTGGCGCCAGAGCACCTGACCGGTGACCGTGACCGGGGTGGCCAGGTCGATGACGGTACGCGCCAGGACGTAGGCCCCGTACAGGAACAGGACCAGGCCGAGCAGGAACCCGACGCTGGTCACCGTCCCGGCGACGTGCGCCACCGGGGTACGCGACACCGACGGGTCCTGGACCACCGCCGCGACCCCGCGGGCCCAGTAGTACAGCAGCAGGAAGCCCAGCGCGGCGAAGACCGTCCCGCGCAGGATCAGCCGGGGCGCCGTCCGGCCGTACCGGGGCCAGAACCGCGGGTAGTGCACCCGTACGCGGTGCCAGGTGCCGCCGAAGGACGACCAGACCCGCTTCCGGTTGCCCATCCCGAGGTCGATCACCGCACTGGACACCCGGGTGGTACCGAGGGCGGCCCCGTACGACAGGTACCGGTCCCAGACCGCGACCGCCGAGGGTGGCAGGTCGGCGAACGCTTCGGTGTTGCGCAGCCAGCCCTTGACGCCCAGCCACCGGGCGGCCACCTCGCGCCCGGCCGGGGTGTCCCGCTCGCCGTGGCCCTTGTGGGCCAGCGCGGTGAGCGCGCCGAACGTGATGAGGCCGGCCGCGCCGATGCCCCGGATGTCGTGGCTGTGCCGGGAGGCGAGCGCGACGGCCGCCGCCACCCCGACCCCGGCCACCGCCGCGGTGGCGTTGAGCAGGGTGAGTACGGCCGGTCCGAACCGGCGCCGGGACAGTCCCCGGGCCCGTGCGTCGGCGATCACCTCGGCGCGTACCCGCTTCTCGAACGCCGCCGCCTGGCTCTGGTCCCGGAAGGTCAGGGCCGGCAGCGGTACGACGCCGCCGACGGCGAGCCCGTTGACCCGGTCGAAGATCCGCCGCTCGTACGCGGTGAGCCCGCCCGGATCGGGCACCCGGACGTGCACCGTGGTCTGCATCGGGTCGTTGCCCGGCTGCCGGAACTCCAGGTATCTGCGGGCGGCCAGGTCGATCAGGGTGGACTCCGCGGCGTCCTCGCTCAGGTCCCAGTACCCGGCCAGCAGGCTCACCACCGCGGGCGGCTCGGTGCCGGGCAGCTCCTGGGTGGCCGGCGTCGGCTCCGGCCGGGCCGGACGGGTGATCAGCAGGGCCGCGCCGTAGAGCAGGAACCAGACGCCGACCGACGCGGCCGCGATCGCGGCCGCCAGGAGGAGTAACGGGGCGGACATCGCGGGTCAGAACCGGACCTGGACCGGCCCGCGTTCGTCCCCGTACGCCTGGAACAGGTCCCGGGCCCGGAAGCCGCCGAAGCCCGCGACGATGTTGGTCGGGATCGACTGGGTCGAGGTGTTGTAGGTCTGTACGGCACTGTTGTAGAACTGCCGGGCGTACGCGATCTTGTCCTCGGTGTTGGCCAGCTCGGTCTGGAGGCCGAGGAAGTTCTGGTTGGCCTTGAGGTTCGGGTACGCCTCGGCCAGCGCGAACAGCCGCCCGAGCGTCTGGGTCAGCGCGTTCTCCGCCTGCGCCCGGGCCGCCGGACCCTGCTGGGCCACCGTGATGGCGGTGTTGCGCGCCTGGACGACCGCGTCCAGGGTGCCCCGTTCGTGCGCCGCGTACCCCTTGACCGTCTCGACCAGGTTCGGGATCAGGTCGTACCGCCGCTTGAGCTGCACGTCGATCTGCGAGAATGCGTTCTTGTAGCGGTTGCGCAGCTCGACCAGCCGGTTGTAGGCGCTCATCGCCAGCAATACGAGGAGGACCAGGACGCCGAGGACGATCCATCCGATCACGCGATTCCCCCCGCGCTGAAGAGACGAAGAGCTCTCCGCACCGTATCGGCGCCGGCCGCCCGCGCCCAACTCCCGCGACAGGACACATCCGCGCAGGAAGTGCACCGCGGTGGAAACACGCACGCACCGTCGTCGAATTCGCGCGCCGCGACCACCCCGCTGCACATCGGCGCCAGGGTTCGTGTACCGCGTCAGCCCTTGAGGTGAGGTCGGTCATCGCAAACTTTGACGGCGCCGGCGGTGACGCGATCATCAGCCTGTCTCCGGCGCGAGGCGGGTTGGCGCTGAGCGGAATGGCGGATTGGCGCTGAGCGGAATGGCGATGCTACCGAGCGATCTGCTCGCGTGCTTGAGGTACGCGGTCGCCAAGCCATCGTCGGGTATCGGCAACGGCGTCTTCTTTCTGGTCGCGATCCCGGTCGCCTTCTTCGCCGTCATCTGCTTCGGGATCTGGCGGGCCGCCCGGCGCCACGAATACGTGCAATCGCTGCCGCCGGGGCTGCGCCGCGTCGAGGAGCTGACGGACATCGAGCGCGCCATCGAAGCGGCCGCCAAGAGCCTCGCTCAGTCCGAACGCAGGCTGGACAGCTGGTTCATGAGCAGCGAAGAGCGCGCGCGCCTGCGGACCGACGTCGACTTGCTCCGGGACACGATCAGGACGCTCGAGCAAGAGCGGGCGAAGCGGATGGGCTGATCGTTCCTGCGCGGTGACCTACGGCCGCCCGCTGAAGAGCTCCGCCCGCGCTGCCTCCGTGATGGCGAGCACGGCCGGATCCTCGCGCGCCGCGCAGGGGCTCGCGAGAGGCAGGTGGCTAAGTGGGTAGTCCGCCCTCCTGGACGGGGTTCCTGGGTTTCGTCGCCCTGCTCCTGGTCATCGATCTGGGGGTGTTCCATCGCCGGCCGCACGAGGT
>VAXX01000427.1 GCA_005885115.1 Actinomycetota bacterium
TCGGACTGGGCGGCCGAGCCGCAATCGAAGCCCACCACCGCGTGCTCAGCCGACAACGGCTCGACCGGGCCGA
Organism: Actinomycetota bacterium; assembly: GCA_005885115.1. GTDB lineage: Bacteria > Actinomycetota > Actinomycetes > Mycobacteriales > Micromonosporaceae > AC-43. The sequence goes on from VAXX01000427.1 coordinate 74, forward strand.
CCCGTCCGTTCACGTGCCGTCGTGAGCGGGCGCGCGGTCGAGAACGGTCGGGCCGGCCAGCAACTCACGCAGGCCCGCGACGTCGCCCGCCGGCCGGGACAATGCCTCATCGAAAACCTGCCACGCCTGCTGATCCAGCACGAACACCCGTCGATCCGCCAGAATGTCGGCCGCCGCCTCGGTCGCCGCCGTCAACACGAACGTCGACACACTCTCCCCGGTCGCCGCGCTCGCCGCCTCCAACAACGCCTTCTGCTCCGCATCCACCCGCAGATGCAACCGCTCCGCCTTCGCACTCACACAGCAACTGTACGCACACTGTACGCCAGAAACAAATGGCAACTAGCCGGTACGGTCGGCGGAGCCCTTCGGCCGGCGGCCGCCGGAGCGGCGGGTCGGTGCGGGTACCCGGGTGATCTCGACGGGCTGTTCGGGCAGGCTCGGTGTCTCGGTCCGCTGGGCCGGCATGACGACCGGTACGCCCCGGTCCGGCCCGGCCGTCCGCAGCAGTGGCGACATCGCGGTGACCAGCGAGCCGACCAGCTCCCGGGCGTACCCGCCGTCGGGGTCGTAGTCGGGGTCGAAGACGGTCAGCTGCATGCCCAGGCAGTCCGGCGAACCAACGAAGCCGGAGATCAACTGTTCCAGTTCGGCGAAGGCGATGCCCCCGTCGTCGGGGGCGTCGACCGCCGGCATCACGGCGGGGTCGAGTACGTCGACGTCGACGTGCAGCCAGTACCCCATGCACTCGGACAGGTGCTCGCGGGCCCACTGGACGGTACGGGCGGCGCCGTCCCCACGAAGCTGCGGTACCGGCCGGAAGGCCACCCCGGCCGCCTGCAGGTCCAGCCGGTACTCGTCCTGGGCCCGGATGCCGAGCAGCACCACGTGCTCGTCGCGCACGTACGGGCGCAGCCCTTCCAGGTCGGTCAGGTCGGGCTGGCCCCGGCCGGTGACCAGGGCCAGGTCCTCACCGGCGGCGGCACCCACGTACGAGGCGTTGCCCGGGTGCCGGAAGTCGGAGTGGCCGTCGATGTACACCAGCCCGTACGGCAGCTCGTCCCGCGCCCGCATCCGGGCCATGGTCAGCGCCGAGCCGAGCAGGATCGAGCAGTCCCCACCGAGTACCAGCGGAAACTCCCCCGCGTCGACCAGCGCACCGATCCGGTCGGCCAGCCGCCGCGAGTACCAGGCGATCTCCTGCGCGTGGCACACCCCGTCGCCGGGCCGCCAGTCGCCCGGGTCGTACCGGGGCGGGGTGACGCAGCCGGCGTCCCGGGCGCCGAGCCGGCTGAGCAGTCCCTGGTCGCGCAGGGCGCCGGGCGCCTTGCCGCAGCCCGGCACCGAGGTACCGGTGGGCGGGCGTAACCCCAGGTTGCTGGGGGCGTCGAGGACGGCGATCCGGCGCATCGGCGGCCTAGAAGAGTGCGCTCGCGAGCTGTCGCCGGGCGGCGGCCACGGCCGGATCGTCCGGGCCGGCGATGGCGAACAGCGAGAGCAGGTGCTGGCGTACCCCTTCCCGTTCCGGACCGGAGGTTCGGCGTACCAGCTCAACCAGGCGACGGTAGGCCTGCTCCGCCTGCCCGGAGAGCACCTCCACGTCGGCCGCGCGGGTCTGCGCGGCCACGTCGTCCGGCGCCGCCTGCGCCGCGGCGATCAGCTGCGCCGGGTTGGCCCCCTGTACCCGCCGGACCAGCGCCACCTGGGCGAGCCCGGCCTCGGCGGCCGCGTCGGCGGGCGACTCCGCGAGAATCTTCTTGTACGCCTGCTCGGCCGCGTCCAGGTCGCCCGACATCAGCGCGTCGTCGGCCGCCTCCAGCCGCGGATCGGCCGGCGTCTCGACCTGGACGCCGCCGGCCTTGCACACCGTCTCGATCCACGGCCGCAGCTGCGACTCGGGGATCACCCCGGTGAACGCGTCGACCGGCTGCCCGCCGACGACGGCGTACACCATCGGGATGCCCTGCACCCGGAACATCTGGGCCAGCCGCGGGTTGGCGTCGACGTCGACCTTCGCCAGGACCCAGGCGCCGTCGCCCTCGATCGCGAGCTTCTCCAGGATCGGGGAGAGCTGCTTGCACGGCCCGCACCACTCGGCCCAGAAGTCGATGACCACGGGCGTCTGCAGGGACCGTTCCAGCACCTCGGTCTGGAAGGTGGCCTCGGTCACATCAATGATCGTCACGCCGCCGCTGGTCGGTGCGGCGGCCGTCGACGGCGCCGCCGGTTCGGCGGCGGGGGGCGGAGGGGTCCGCAGCGAGCTCAGATCGACCGCGCCGCGAGTGAAGATCGAAGAAGTGGTACGGGGATCGCTGCTCATGGTTACCTAGTCTGGCACGGCTCGCGCACTCAGAACCGGGCCGGCTCGCGGTAGCTGCCCCACTCCGAGCGCAGCGCGTCACAGATCTCGCCGAGGGTGGCTTCGGCGCGGGTCGCGTCGAGCATCGGCGGTACCAGGTTGCCGCCGGTACGGGCGACGTCGACCATCCGCTTGAGGCTGGCATCCACGGCCGCCTGGTCCCGGTGGGCCCGCCGCCGCGCGAGTACCGCTCGTTGCGCCTGCTCGACCTCGTGCGAGATGCGCAGGATCTCCAGTTCCTTGGCGACCGTACCGGTGTGTACGTTCACCCCGACGATCTTCTTCGTCCCCTGCTCCAGCGCCTGCTGGTAGGTGAACGCCGAGTCGGCGATCGCCGCGGTGAACCAGCCGTCCTCGATCCCGCGCAGGATCCCGCTGGTGATCGTCCCGTCGCCGCCGAGGTCGCGGATCCGGGCGAAGATGTCCTCGGCTTCGGCTTCCAGGCGGTCGGTCAGCGCCTCGACGTACCAGGACCCGCCGAGCGGGTCCGCGACGTTGGTGACCCCGGTCTCCTCCATGAGCACCTGCTGGGTACGCAGGGCGATCTCGGCGGTCTCGTCGGTGGGCAGCGCGAGCGTCTCGTCCAACGCGTTGGTGTGCAACGAGTTCGTCCCGCCGAGCACGGCGGCCAGCGCCTCCACGGCGGTACGCACGACGTTGTTCACCGGCTGCTGCGCGGTCAACGACACCCCGGCGGTCTGGGTGTGGAACTTGAGCCACAGGGCCTTCTCGCTCGTCGCCCCGTACTCCTCACGCAGCCAACGCGCCCAGATCCGGCGCGCCGCCCGGAACTTGGCGATCTCCTCGAAGAAGTCCACGTGCGCGTCGAAGAAGAACGACAGCCCGGGCGCGAACCGGTTGACGTCCAG
>VAXX01000428.1 GCA_005885115.1 Actinomycetota bacterium
GAGGACCACGTACAGGGCGGTCGCGGGGATCAGGATCACAGCCGACAGCCGGGTACCCAGGGAAAGCTGGGTGGCGACGTCGCCGTACCGGTGCTCGGCCGCGGCCGTCGACATCCGGGGCAGGAGCGCGGTGATGATCGAGACGGCCACGATCCCGTGCGCCATCATGAAGATCAGGTACGCGTTGTTGAAGACCATCGGTCCCGGACCGTTGTGCTTGCCCGCCGCCTGGGCCAGCGCGAGTACGACCAGCAGCGCGATCTGGCTCACCACGACGTACCCGAGCATCCAACCACCGACCCGGCCCAGCTCCCGTAGGCGCAGCTCGCGCCAGTCCAGCCGCCACCGCCAGTGGAAGCCCACCTTGCGCAGCGCCGGGAACAGCCCGGCGGCCTGGACCACGATGCCCAGCGTGGTACCGACGCCCAGCACCAGGACCTGACCCATGGTGACCTGGGCCGGGCCCAGCTCCCGGGCGTTGCTCCAGATCATGATGAACGCGCCGGCGGTGGCGATCACCACGATGTTGTTGAGGATCGGCGTCCACATCGGGGCCGCGAAGTGCCCGCGGGTGTTGAGGACCGCGGCGAGCAGCGCGGCGATCCCGTAGAAGAAGATCTCCGGGAGCAGCAGGTAGCCGAACACCGTGATCAGGTGCTTGTTGACCCCGGACGAGCTGTGCGCGAGCAGCTCGGTGAAGGCCGGGGCGAGCAGCACGGCGAACACCGTCGCCCCCGCGAGGAAGATGGTGGCCGCGCTGAGCAGGCGCTGGGCGTACGCCTCGCCCCGGTCGGCATCGCGGGTACGGGCCCGGACCAGCAACGGTACGACCACGCTCGCGAGTACCCCGCCGAGCAGCAGCTCGTACACCATGTTGGGCAGGGTGTTGGCCAGCGTGTAGTCGTCGGAGAACGCCCTGGCCCCGATCGCGGCCCCGATCGCGACGGTCCGGACGAACCCGGTCAGCCGGCTGGCCAGGCTACCGACCGCCATCACCGCGCTGTTACGGGTGACCGAGCCGGTCGTCTCCTCGGACACCGCGGGCAGCGACCTGGTGGCGTCGGCCGGGACGGCCGGGATGACGACGGTGGCGTCGTTGTCTGGGCCGTACTCGGTCATGCCGCAGACCTTAGTCGGCGATGACGAGTTCGCCGACCTCGCTGGCCAGCGCATCGCGGGCGCTGCCGGACAGACCCGAATCGGTGATCAGCATGTGCGCGTCGTGCAGGCCGGCGATCGTGGAGATGCCGACCAGCTCCCACTTGGTGTGGTCGGCCACCACGATCAGCCGCCGGGCGGCGCTGACCAGCGCGCGGTCCGTCTCGGCCTCCATCAGGTTGGGCGTGGTGAAGCCGGCGTGCGTACTCATCCCGTGTACGCCCATGAACAGCATGTCCACGTTGAGCGAGCGGATCGCGTTGACCGCGAACGGGCCGACGAGCGCGTCGGACGGGGTACGGATACCGCCGGTCAGGACGACCGTCTGGTCGGCGCGGCGGGCCTTGTAGAAGACGTCGGCGACCGGTACCGAGTTGGTCACCACGGTCAGCCCCGGTACGTCCAGCAACAGGTTGGCCAGCATGCACGTGGTCGTACCGGCGGACAGCGCGATGGCCGTGCCCGGCGCGACCAGCTTGGCTGCCCGGCGGGCGATGGCCTCCTTCTCGGTCTGCTGCCGGACCAGCTTCGCCGCGAACCCGGGTTCGTCGGTCGAGTGCTGGTCGAGCGTGGTCGCACCGCCGTGTACCTTCGCGATCAGACCGCGTTCGGCCAGTGCTTCGAGGTCGCGGCGGATGGTCATGTCGGAGACGCCGAACTCGCGTACCAGGTCTCCGACGCGTACCCCGCCCAGGCGCTGCACCATCTCGTGGATCGCCTGCTGGCGCTGCTGGGCGAGCATCACTCCTCCTCGGTGCTGTCGCGGAGTACGACGACGCCGCCGGCGGGAACGCTGACCTCACCGGCGACGTACGCGCCGCTGAGCAGATCGGTGCCGGTGCCCGCCACGGTGGCGGCGGTCCCGGCGTGGTTGATGAGGAACAGGTACGCGGTCCCGTCGGGGTGCCGGCGGCGGACCGCCTCCAGCCCGTCGGGTGCCCCGGTGAGGACCGCGGTCACCCCGGCGGCGGCACAGACCTGACCGACGAGCCGGTCCAGGCTCGGCTCGTCCAGGCGGGTGCTCACGTACCAGGCCCGGCCGTTGCGGGTGACCGCCGGGGAGCCGGCGACCGGACCGTCCACATAGGACTCCAGTACCTCCGCGCCGGTGGACCGGCCGAGTTCGCGCCAGACCGTACCGGCGCTGCCGCCGGACAGCTTCGCGAACTCACCGGGCAGCAGCGGGTGGTACTCCTCGATCCGGACGCCGAGCAGGTCCCGGAACGCGCCCGGGTAGCCGCCGGGGCGGACCTGGTCGTTCTCGTCGACGATCCCGCTGTACGGGCCGACCAGCACGGTACCACCACTGTCCACATAGGACACGAGGTTGGCCGCGTCGGCGTCCGAGACCAGGTACAGCGCGGGAACCAGGACGAGCCGGTAGCGCGACAGGTCCCCGCCCGGCGGGGCGAAGTCGGCGGTGATCCCGGCCCGCCAGAGGGCGCCGTACCAGCGGCGTACCTCATTGAATGTGGTCAGGTCGGCGCTGGGCTGCGCGGGGGCCTCGGCCGCCCAGCCGCTCGCGTAGTCGAACACCACCGCGACGTCAGTGTCCACTGTGGACGATGCGACCGGCCCGAGGTTCGCCAGCGCCGAGCCGAGCTCCATGACCTCGCGCCAGATCCGGGAATCCGTTCCCGCGTGCGGCAGCATCGCCGAGTGCCACTTCCCGGCGCCGGCGCGCGAGGCCCGCCACTGGAAGAACATGGCGCCCTCGCTGCCCCGCGCGACGTGGCCCAGGCTCTCGCGCAGCAACTCACCCGGCGCCTTGGCGAGGTTGTGCGGCTGCCAGTTCACCGCGCCGGTCGAGTGCTCCATGAGCAGCCACGGTCGGCCGCCGCCCAGGGACCGGGTCAGGTCGCC
>VAXX01000429.1 GCA_005885115.1 Actinomycetota bacterium
TGGACCGCGACCGTCCGGGCCGTCTTGTTGTCGTGCCCGCCCGTGATGATCCCCTCAGGATCCGGAACGATCCCCCCGTCGTACAGGAACACGTTCACGTGGTCCTTCGCGGCCAACAGCGCGCAGATGTTGCCCTGCAGCACGAAGTACGGGCGGTCGGTGCGCTTGATGGTCTCGGTCACCTCGGGGTCGGCCGAGTGCACCAGATCGCGTACCTCCCGGCAGATGGCCTGCTGCCAGTCCGGCAGCCCCTGGATGTACGCGTCCACGCGCGGGTCGGTCGGGTAGCTCATCGCGCCTCCGCCAAGGAATGGCAACCACGGTCATGGTAAGTCGAGTTGCCACCGGGCCCGCTGCTCCTGTTCTCGCGCACGGAGTCCATGAGCGGGCGATACATTACGGTCATGACCACGCGTCCGCGTGAGGAAGGGCCGCCACCGCCGCGCCGGCCGGGATGGGGGTGCCTGGCGGCGGCGATCGTGACGGCGATCGGGCTGATCGTCGTACTCGTCCTCGCGGCCAACCTGTTCGCCAACGCGCTGGGCGGGGTACGGGTGCGGTGACCGCCGTTCGTCACGCGCCGGCGAATATCCCGGTGAGCACCTCGACCGCGCGGTCGATTCCGGCGTCGTCGACGTCGAGATGGGTGAGCAGGCGGGCGAAGCGCGGACCGAGCACGGAGACCAGGACGCCGCGCTCCCGGGCCACCGCGCCGAGCCGCGCACCGTCCACAGTGGACTTCGAAAGATCCAGCGGTACGACGTTGGTGCGCACCCGCGCCGCGTCCACGATCCCGAACGGTGCCAACGCCTCCGCCAGCCGCCGGGCGCGTACGTGGTCCTCGGCGAGCCGGGACAGGTGGTGCGTGAGGGCGTAGTCGCCGGCCGCCGCGAGTACGCCCACCTGACGCATCCCGCCGCCCATCCGCTTACGCAGCAACCGTCCCCGCTCGATCCGCTCGGCCGACGAGACGACGAGCGAACCGACGGGCGCCCCGAGCCCCTTGGACAGGCACACGGACAGGGTGTCGAACAGTCCACCGTAGACGGACAGCGGCACCTGGTCGGCCACCGCCGCATGCCAGATCCGGGCGCCGTCGCAGTGCAGCGCGACGCCGTGCTCGTCGGCGAGCCGGCGCAGACCCTCCAATGTGGACAGTGGCAGTACCGCGCCACCGCCCCGGTTGTGCGTCTGCTCCACGGCGATCGCCCGGGTCGCCACCGCGTGGTACCCGGCCGGGCGCACCATCGCCGCGACGGTTTCCACGTCGAGGTCGGCGGCGACGGCCGGCCAGGTACGGGTGGAGATGCCCCCGATCGCCGCCGCCGCGCCGATCTCGTACGTGACGAGGTGCGCGTCGGCGTCGCAGAGCAACTCCTCCCCCGGCGGTACCACCAACTGCACCGCGATCTGGTTGGCCATCGAGCCGGTCGGCGTGAACAGCGCCGTCTCGTGCCCGAACAGCGCCGCGACCCGCTCCTCCAGTGCGTTGACGGTCGGGTCCTCGCCGTACACGTCGTCGCCGACCTCGGCGGCGGCCATCGCGGCGCGCATCCCGGGGGTGGGTCGCGTGACGGTGTCGGACCGGAGGTCGATCATCCCCGGAGCATCTCCGCCACGAGGAAGGCCAACTCCAGCGACTGCTGGGTGTTCAGCCGGGGATCGCACGCCGTCTCGTACCGGTTGGGCAGGTGTACGTCCTCGATGGCCTGCGCGCCGCCCAGGCACTCGGTGACGTCCTCCCCGGTCAGCTCCACGTGCATACCGCCCGGGTGGGTCTCCAGCTCCCGGTGCACCTCGAAGTAGCCGAGCACCTCGTCGACGATCCGGTCGAAGTGCCGGGTCTTGTACCCGTTGGACGACTCGTGGGTGTTGCCGTGCATGGGATCGCACTGCCACACCACCTTGTGGCCGGCCGCGGTCACCTTCTCCACGATCGGCGGCAGGGCGTCGCGTACCTTGTGGTTGCCCATCCGGCTGACCAGGGTGAGCCGGCCGGGGACGTTGTCCGGGTTGAGCTTCTCGCACAGTTCGAGCGCGATCTCCGGGGTCGCCGACGGGCTCAGCTTGACCCCGATCGGGTTGGCGATGCGGGACATGAAGTCCACGTGCGCGCCGTCGAGCTGCCGGGTGCGCTCGCCGACCCAGAGGTAGTGCCCGGACAGGCCGTACGCCCGGCCCCGGTTGACCCGGGTCAGGGCCCGGTCGTACTCCAGCGCGAGCGCCTCGTGGGAGCAGTAGAGCGTCACGGTACGCAGCGCCTCGTTGTCGGTCATCCCGCACGCGCGGATGAAGGCGAGGGTACGGTCGATCTCCCGGGCGATGGCCTCGTAGCGCTCGCCGGCCGGGGAGGCCTTGACGAAGCCCTTGTTCCAGTCGTGTACCGCGTGCAGGTCGGCCAGGCCGCCGCCCAGGTACGCGCGCAGCATGTTCATCGCGGCCGCGGCGTTGGCGTACGCCCGGATCATCCGCTGCGGGTCGGCGACCCGGGCTGCGGGCGTCGGCTCCAGCGAGTTGATCATGTCGCCGCGGTAGCAGGGCAGCCCGAGCGAGTCCAGCGGGCTGGAGCGCGGCTTGGTGTACTGGCCGGCCGCCCGGGCCACCTTGATCACCGGCAACGACGCGCCGTAGGTGAGCACCACGGCCATCTGCAGCAAGGTACGCGCGTTGGCGATCAGATGGGACTCCGTGTTGTCCGAGAACGTCTCGGCACAGTCGCCGCCCTGCAGCACGAACGCCCTGCCCTCGCAGACCAGGGCGAGCCGGGCGCGCAGCTCGTCCACCTCGTACGGGGCGACGATCGGGGGTACGCCGGACAGTACGCCGCAAACCTGGGCAACCTCGTCGGGATCCCCCCACGGTGGCATCTGGGCCCGGGGCAGGGTACGCCAGCGGTCGAGACCAAGGGTCTCCGCCTCGGCGAGGTTGCTGGTCTGGCTCCCGAGTTCCAGACCGGGATTGCGGATCTGATGCCACTCCTGGCGCATGGCGCATAGCCTACGGCGCGACCCGGGCCTGCCCGCCACCGACTTCCCTGCTCCCCGGAAGCATCCGGCCTGCACCGCGGCGCTAACCGGGCACCGGTGAGATTGGTGGCGATATCCGAGTCGACGACTGGTGGGGTGCGATGCGCGGGTACGCCTGGAAGGTCTATCTCGCGGTCATGGCGGTCGCGACGGTGGGGTACGTGGGCACGACGCTGGGCAGCTGGACCCAGGTCTGGTGGCAACTGGCCATCGGGTACCTGGCCACGCTGGCCATCCTCGTCGG
>VAXX01000430.1 GCA_005885115.1 Actinomycetota bacterium
GCGGGTCACCAGCACGGTGACCCCACCGGCGATCGACATCCAGTGGTATGTGGTGTCGTACCTGTGCGGGGTCAAGGTACAACGGGGAGACGTGGCCCTGACGTCGGCGACCCTGAACGTGCCGATCACCCCGGTGTCGAGCATGTCGCACGCGTTCGTGCTGGTGTCCCGGACCTCGCAGAGCGGTACGGCCGGCTGGGGCGACGACGACGTGACGGTGGCCGACCTGACCAGCACGAGCAACCTGCAACTGCGCACCGTCGGCGCCAACGCCAACACGTACGCCTCCTGGCAGGTCATCGAGTTCACCAACGACGTCGACGCTTCCGTGCAGCGGGGCTCGACCAGCCTGTCCGGCGCCAACCTCAGCGTGACCGCGACCCTGCCGGTGCCGGTGGACACCGGTCGCAGCTTCGTGCTGGCCAGCCTCCGCAGCTCCACCAACGGTACGAACATCTCCGGGCGGCTGGTCCGGGCGCAGTTGACCAACGCGACCACGGTCACCATCGACCGGGCGACCGCCGGTGCGCCGGACACCATCGACGAGATCGACTGGCAGGTGGTCCAGCTCGGGGACGGCTCGAAGGTCCAGTCGGGCAACGCCTCCTTCGCCGCCGGTACGGCCACCGCCACCGCCACCCTGACGGCGGTGGACACCACCCGGACGATCGCCTTCTCCGGGGTACAGCAGAGCGCCGGCCAGAGCGGGGGCCAGAGCGACTACGCCGCCGACGACCAGCCCGGTGTCGCGCAGGCCACCATGGCGATCACCTCGGCGACCCAGCTGACCCTGACCCGTAGCGACACCAACGGCAACGCCAACATCGCCTGGTCCGTCATCGAGTTCACCGGCAACCCGTACCCGACGTACAACATCACCTGTGTGTCCGACGACAGCGCCCGCGGCGGCGGCAGCTGCGACAACAGCGGGTACACCTACTCGTACCAGGCGCTGGCGGCGGCCGGGATCACCACCGGCGGTACGGTGACGTCCAACGGGATGACCTTCACCTTCCCGAACGTGGCCGGCGGATACCCCGACGCGTACCAGGCGGTCGGCGAGCGGGTGCTGGCCACCGGGTCGGGAAAGCTCTCGTTCCTCGGGATGGCCACGTCGACCGCCACCACCGGTACGTTCACCATCACCTTCACCGACGGCACGACCCAGTCGGTTTCCGAGTCGCTGACCGACTGGCACAGCTCCGGCGGCGTACAGGCCGGCAACGTGTCGGCGGCGCACATGACGTACCGCAACAACCGGACCGGCGCGCAGACCAGCTTCGGCATGGATGTCTGGAGCACCGCGCCGGTGACGCTGCCCGCCGGTAGGACGGTCGCCAGCATCACCTTCCCGCACACGCCCAGCGCGGGCGCCCGACCCGGGTACCGTCGCCGGGGTGGAGGCGCTGGCCCGGCAGATCGCGGTGTACGGAGTGGCCGGGCGGCCGGCCCGCCACCTCGTCGGCCTGCTGACCGAGCGGGCGTACCCGCGCGACGAGCTGATCCGGGCCACCGCGCTACCCCGGCGTACCGTCGAGGAACTGCTCGCGGCCATCGGCCCGGACCTGCTGGACGAGCCCGGGGGAGTGCGGATCCGGCCGGAGCTGACCTCGGCGTACCAGGACCGGTTCGGCATCGCCGACCTGCGCGCGACCGCGCTGGCTGACCCGCTGGACCGCCGCCTCGCACAGGCCCGGCCGCTGGTCGAGGACGCCGACCGGCTGATCGCGGCGGCCCCGCGCCCGGCCGCCGCGCTGGATCACGTTTCCGCGACCGCGGACACGGCCGTCCGCCGGGCGCTCTGGCTGGACAGCCGCTACGACCTGGCCGGCGCCCACCTGCTGTGCCTGGGCGACCACGACCTGACCTCGCTGCTGGTCGCGCAGGTCAATCCGGCGGTCACGATCACCGTGGTCGATCTCGACGAGCGGATCCTGGAATACCTGGACACCGTGGCCACCGCGCGCGGCCTGCCGGTCCGGTGCCTGGTCGGTGACCTGCGGTTCGGGCTGCCCGGCCCGGCCCGGGACTGGGCGGACCTGGTGTTCACCGACCCGCCGTACACGCCCGAGGGGGTGCGGCTGTTCCTGGCCCGGGGTGTCCAGGGGCTACGCGACCGGGAGCACGGCCGGCTGCTGATGGCCTACGGCTACAGCGACCGGCATCCGGCGCTGGGCTGGCAGGTACAGCAGGCCGCCGCCGGGCTCGGGCTGACCTTCGAGGCGATCCTGCCGGGGTTCAGCCGGTACCTGGGCGCGCAGGCCGTGGGCAGCGCGAGCGACCTGTACGTGTGCCGGCCGACCGCGCGGAGCTGGTCGGGCCTGCCGGGGGCGGTGGAGACCGGGATCTACACGCACGGTCCGCAGTCCGGCGAGGCCGCGCCGGTCCAGGCCGACGAGGAGGGGGTACGGGCGGTCGAGGCGCTGGCCGGTCCCCCGGCGGTACGGGTCGGTCCGGGCGGTACCGGTGCCCGGGTCCGCCTGGCCACGGTGCTCACCAGCGGCCTGCCCGCCCAGCTCGGTACCGGCGCCGTGGCCGTGGACCTGTCCGCCGACCCGGGTACCTGGCTGCTGCGTACGCTGCTCGCCGTCAACGCCGTACGGGTGGCCGTCCTGGTCCCCAACCGGCACCCGGACGTGTCCAACCAGCGCGGCCAGACCGGGCTGGCCGCGCTGGTCCGCGCCAAGTACCGGCTGACGTACCTGCGCAACACCCCGGACCGGCGGTCCACGGTGGTGCTCGCCGACCGGGTACGCCCGGGACCGTCAGCCGCCGACCGGCTGCTCGCCCACCTGCTCGACCGGGCGCACGGCAAGCTCGGCAACGTCTGGCGCGACGGGCTGGTCCAGGTCGCCGGGCTCACCCGCAACGGCGCCCGGGACCGGATCCGCGGGTCCGCCGACCCGGCCCTGACCGACGCCGCTCTACTGGATGCCGCCCTGATCGACCTGCCCCGGCACCGGCTCGCCCGGGTCCTGGCCGACGTCGCCGGCTCGGTAGCGGATCAGGAGAGCGTGAGCTCGACCGCCACGTTGCCCTGAATGGCCGCCGAGTACGGGCACACCTGGTGGGCCGCCTCGATCAGCGGCTGCGCCTGCTCAGCCGGTACGCCGGGCAGCTCCGCCTCGATCGCCACCTGGAGCCGGTACCCGACCGGATCCCGCCGGACCAGCCCGACGTCCACGGTGATCGCGCTGTCGGTCAGGTCGACGCCCGCTTTGCGGGCGACCAGCTTGAGAGCGCTGTGGAAGCAGGCCGCGTACCCGGCGGCGAAAAGTTGCTCCGGGTTGGTCGCGCCACCCGCGCCGCCCAGCTCCTTGGGTGTCGCCAGCGCCACGTCGAGTATCCCGTCGACGCTGCGGGAACGCCCGTTGCGCCCCTCCCCGGTAGCGGTGGCGGAGGTCTGGTAGATGGTCGGCTCGCTCATCGGACTCCCTCGTCAGCGGTAGTTGGTTGGCCGCCGGTGACGGCGGTGGTGAAGCGCACCAGGCTGGTGCGCAGCTCGTCGAGTTCGGCCAGCGGCAGGCTGCGGGCGCAGGCGGCGCGGTACGGGATGTCCCGCGCGGCGGACTCCAGCTCGCTACCGGCCGGGGTGAGCATGATCAGTACGGACCGTTCGTCGCCCGGCTGCCGCTCGCGCCGGACCAGGCCGGCCGCCTCCAGCCGCTTCAACAGCGGGGAGAGCGTGCCGGAGTCCAAGTGCAGCGCGGTGCCCAGCGCCTTGACCGACTGCGGGCCGCGCTCCCAGAGCACGAGCAGGACGAGGTACTGCGGGTAGGTCAGGCCGACCTCGTCGAGCAGCGGACGGTACGCGTTGATGACCGCGCGGGAGGCCGCGTAGAGCGCGAAGCACACCAGCCGGTCGAGGTCCACGGGTTCCGCCATGCCGCTAACTATTGCGCACAACTAGATTGCGCACAATCTAACGAAGGGTGATTGCGCCCACTCGTTCCCGTACCCGATACCCGGTCTAGTAGGTTGTTAGGGCGCAAACTGGACAGGAGGAGGGCTGCCCGACCATGGGGAAGCACGCGCTGCCGGCTCCACGCCGGGCGTACCGGCCGGCCGTCGTTCTCCTCCTCGCCCTGGTCGGCCTCGCCCTGCTGGCCGCGCTGGCCCCGGCGGCCCTGGTCAGCCGGGAGCCGGTCGGGCCTGCGCACGGCCTGGACACCGGTACCGCCCCGGCGCCGTACGCCGCTGGGGAGGGCGTCCGCCGTCCCGGCGTCCCGTCGCGCACCCCACTGGCCCCGCGCGCCTGCACCCTTGGCCCCAAGCTCGTACCCACCTGCAACGTCCTCTGGGGCGCCGCGGCCGGCGGCTTCGGCCCGCTGCCCCGGGACGAGGCGGTAC
>VAXX01000431.1:0-4618 GCA_005885115.1 Actinomycetota bacterium
CTACCGCAGCGACGTGCCGATGGTGTTCCAGGACCCGTTCAGCTCGCTCAACCCGGCGTACCGGGTGTCCCACGGCATCATGCGTGGCCTGCGACTGCACCGGCCCGAACTGAACCGGGACCAGCGGCGCGCCGAGGCCGAGCGGGTCGCCACGGCCGTCGGGCTCAACCCGGCCGGCGAGATCCTCGACCGGTAGCCGCATGAGCTGTCCGGCGGGCAGCGGCAACGGATCGGCTTCGCGCAGGCGCTGGCGTACCGGCCCCGGCTGATCCTGGCCGACGAACCGGTGTCGATGCTCGACGTGTCGATCCGGATCGGTCTGCTCAACGTGATGGCCAACCTGCGCGAGGCCGAGGGTGTCTCGATCCTCTACATCACCCACGACATCGCCAGCGCCCGGTACGTGTCGGACCGGGTGATGGTGATGTACGCCGGGCACGTCGTGGAGTCAGGACCGACCGAGGCGGTACTGGGCAACCCGAAGCACCCGTACACCCAACTGCTGCTGTCGGCGGTACCCGATCCCCGGGCGCCGCTGTCGGTCGGCGCGGAGAGCGACCGCGGTGAGCCGCCCCGGGTCATCGACCCGACGCCGGGCTGCCGGTTCCGCTGGCGCTGCCCGTTCGCGATCGACACCTGTGCGCAGGTGACGCCGCTGCCCCGGGCGCTGGGCCCGGCGCACGAGGCGGCCTGCCACGTCGCCCAGCCCGACGCCGCCTAGCGGCCCGATCCGCCCAGACCCCGATACGCCCAGACCCCGATCCGCCCAGAGTTTCCCCGGCCGAGGCCGGCGTCCCCTCCCGCCGGGGGCGCCGGCCTCGTGGTCGCCGCGTTCGTGGTCGCCGTCAGGAAACGGTGAGCGCCAGGTCGTCCAGGACGAACGAGGTCTGCAACGTCGAGTCCTCGGTGCCGGTGAAGGACACGGTGACCGAGGTGGCCGGGGCGACACTGAACGACTTCTGGACGTATCCGGTGCTGTGGTTGAGGTTGGAGTAGGTCGCCAGGTTGGTGCCGCCGGCCTTGACGGTCAGCCTGTCGTACGCGGTCGACGTGGTCGTCTCAGCGGTGTCCACGTGCAGCCAGAAGGACAGCGTCACGGTGGTGCACCCGGCCGGTACGGACACGGTCTGCGACACGGTGTCCGTGTGCGCGCTGCCGTACCCGTCGAGCCAGGCGTCCCACGTACCGCCGTGTGGCGGCTCGCTGGTCGAGTTGCTGACCACGCCGGACGAGGCGGACCACGGAGCCGCGGTACCGGTTTCGAAGCCCGGGTTGCCGAGCAGTTGCCCGGCCGTACACCCGCCTCCTCCGCCTCCGCCGGACCCGGAGCCGGCGAGCCAGGCGGTCGCGTTGAGCGCCAACGCCGCGTCCGTACCGGCCGGGTCGTCCCAGCCGTCGAACAGGGTATTGCCCGACTGACCCGTACCGTCGTCGTGAAGAACGCGCCGGTGGTTCCCGACTGGTTCGCGCTGGTCCGCCAGACCAGCCCTTTCACCGCCGGGTTGTCCGCCGGGTGCAGGGTCTGGGTGCTGCCGTTGCGGATGATGCTGCCGGTCACCGTGCCGAACGGGCCGTTGACGACCGGGTTGGTGGTGTCGTGGATCGCGACGGGGTTCTCGTTGGCGATGTTCACCGCGTCGACGCTGAACCCGAACGGGTCGGTGTTGTCGACACCGTTGCTGGACATCAGGTCGTTGGCGATGCGTACCGAGTCCCAGCCGTCGTTGTTGCGGTCGCTGCCGGTGTGGTCCACGACGAGGAGGAACCCACCACCGTTCTGGACGAACCGCAGGATCGCCGTCTTCTCCGAAGCGCTCAGTGGTGAGTTCGGTTCGGGCATCACGAACTCGTCGAAGTTGGCCAGGTCCAGCGCGCCACCGCCGCCGTACGTGATGGTGTTTCCGGGCGGCAGTGTCTTGAGGCTGTACTGACCGGTGCGTTGCAGCGCCACGCCCCACGCGGAGATGGCGCCGGTCCACGAGCTTTCGTTGGTGGGGTTGGGATTCTGTACGGTCGGGTCGGGCTGGGCGGTGCTGACGATCCAGTCCGCGTTGCCCGCGGTCTCGGCCTTGCTGTTGTCGAACAGGACCCGGTGCAGGGTCGCCGCGTGCGCTGGTGGCGCGACGGCGGTGAGCACGGCGGCGACGGTCATGGCGGACAGGGCGACGAGCGTGCGGGCGCGGGCCATACACCGCAGTCTATCCTTAGCCATTGACGTGATCGGAAACATCAGGCGAACGCTCACGCCGCGAGCGGGGGGAGCGAGTCCCGCAACTTGCGCAGCCCGTAGAAGAGCCGGGACTTGGCGGTACCGTGCGGGATGCGCAACCGTTGCGCCGCCTCGGCCGTACCGTGCCCCCCGTAGAACACCTCGACGAGCACCGAGCGGTGCTCCGGGTCCGGCCGGGCCAGCGCCTGGAATGCCGCCCCGTCCGGTCAACCCACGCGAACCGGTTTCTGGAAGCGCTCCAGGCTGCGGTTGAACCGGTCGGTGGCGCGACCCGTGTGAGAGATGTCCGGAGGCGGACTGGGGGAGGGAACGCCGTCGGGCGGGTGTGCGAGGCAGGACCCGCATCCGTCCGGCGGTACCCACTCAGGAAGCGGTATCCACTGTGGGAGAAGGAGGCGATGATGAGCGCGACCGCGATGGCCATCCGGCTGCCGGTCCGGCCGGTCGATCTGGTATGCAGTACGCCAGGGCCGGCGTCGCGTTCGAGGAGGGACTTCGTGAGCATCGCAGACCGCCTTTCGCGGCGCGCGAGCGAACCCAGCGACGAGGCTCTGGTCCGCACCCTGTACCAGGAGCACGGGCGCAGCCTGCTGGCCTACGCCACCCGGCTGACCGGGGACCGGGCCGCCGCCGAGGACGTGGTGCAGGAGACCCTGATCCGGGCCTGGAAGCACTCCGCGGCGATGGTCAACGAGAAGGGCTCGGTACGCGGCTGGCTGCTCACCGTCGCCCGCAACATCATCACCGACCGGGTACGCGCGAGAGCCGCCCGCCCGACCGAGGTGGCCGAGTCCCCGACCACGCCGCCGATCGAGCACGACCACGCCGAGGGCGTGGTGAACACGATGACCGTCCTGAGTGCCCTGGACCGGGTATCCGCGGAGCACAAGGAGATTCTGGTCGAGCTGTACTACCGGGGCCGCACGGTGACCGAAGCCGCGCAGGCCCTGGGACTGCCGCCGGGTACCGTCAAATCCCGGTCCTACTACGCGCTGCGCGCGATGCGCGCGGTGCTCGACGACGGCACCGCGAAGGCCGACTCAGCGAAGGGAGCGACCTGATGGAGCACGACCATTCCCCGCTGGCCGCCTACGC
The DNA here is from genome assembly GCA_005885115.1 of Actinomycetota bacterium. Classification (GTDB taxonomy): domain Bacteria; phylum Actinomycetota; class Actinomycetes; order Mycobacteriales; family Micromonosporaceae; genus AC-43. Next base: position 3,326 of record VAXX01000431.1, read on the forward strand.
GCTGGGCGCCCTGGACCCCGACGAGGCGCGCTCGGTCGACGCGCACATCGCCGGCTGCGATGAGTGCCGGGCCGAACTGGCCGAGCTGACCGCCCTGGAGGCGGCGTTGGGCGAGGTACCCCCGGAGGCGTTTCTGGACGGCCCGCCCGACGCGGACCTGATGCTGCAGCGCACGCTGCGCCAGGTCCGCGCCGAGCGGGCGCAGGAGGTGGCCCGGGTCAGCCGGCCGCGCCGGCTGCTGGTGGCGGCCGGGGTGGTCGCCCTGGTCGGCGCCGCGCTGGCCGGCGGCACGGTGTTCGGGCGGACCACCGCGCCGGCCCCGCAGGCGGTCGGGTCGCCCTCGGCCCCCGTCACCACGACCCCGCCGGGCACCCGGGCGCTGGCCGGGGTCGACCCACGGACCGGCACGTCGCTGACCGGCGTGGTCGTCCCGGCCGCCGGCTGGGTGCGGGTCCACGTCAAGGTCACGGGGGTATCGGCGGGAGTCCGCTGCCGCCTTGAGGTGGTACCCCGTTCCGGCGCCCCGGTCCAGGCCGGGAGCTGGCTCGTCTCGCCGCTGGGCGAGAAGAACGGTACGACGTTGGACGGCGCCGCCCTCGTCGCGCCGGCCGACGTGGCCTCGGTCGACATCGTCACCGTCGACGGCCAGAAGCTCGTGTCCGTTCCGGTCTAGGCGTGAGCCTGCTCATATCGGTGGGAGCCGCACGACCCCGTACCGTAGCGTGTGAATACGGAACCGATCCGTTTCGGAATACGGGGGAAGGAAGCACCCGCAATGACCGCAGGCACCGTAGCCGAGCCGCGCGCCGCCCAGGCGGCCGGTCCCGACGACCCGAGACGCTGGTGGGCGCTCGTGGTCATCGCCGGGGCGCAGTTGATGGTCGTCCTCGACGCGACCGTGGTGAACATCGCGCTGCCGCAGGCCCAGCACGCGCTGCACGTCAGCGACGCGAACCGGCAGTGGGTCGTCACCGCGTACACCCTGACCTTCGGCGGGCTGCTGCTGCTCGGCGGCCGCATCGCCGACTACGTCGGGCGCAAGCGGATCTTCCTGATCGGGCTGATCGGCTTCGGCGCCGCCTCCGCACTCGGCGGCTTCGCGCAGAACGAGCAGATGCTGTTCGCGGCGCGCGCGCTGCAGGGCGCGTTCGGCGCGCTCCTCGCCCCCGCGTGCCTCTCCCTGATCACGGTGACGTTCACCGATGTCAAGGACCGTGCGCGGGCCTTCGGCCTGTGGGGCGCCATCTCCGGTGTCGGCGCGGCCATCGGCCTGCTGCTCGGCGGCGTGCTCAC
>VAXX01000431.1:4636-5971 GCA_005885115.1 Actinomycetota bacterium
TACGACATCCCGGGCGCGGTCCTCGTCACCGCCGGCCTCGCCGCTCTCGTGTACGGCTTCACCAAGGCCAGTACGGACGGCTGGGGCGCGCCGGTCACGGTCGGGTTCATCGCTGGGGCGCTGGTCCTGCTGGCCGCGTTCGTCGTGGTGGAACTGCGCTCGGCCAACCCGCTGCTGCCCATGCGGATCCTGACCGAACGTACCCGGGGCGGGGCGTATCTGGCCTCGACCCTCGCCGGTGCCGGGTTCATCGGCGCGATGCTGTTCCTGACCTACTACCTGCAGGTCGTGCTCCGGTACCAGCCGCTCACCGCGGGGCTTGCCTCGCTGCCCCTCACCGCCGGACTGCTGCTGACCGCCGGGATCGCGACGGCGCTGCTGCCCCGGGTCGGCGGTACCGTGCTCATGGCCACCGGCAGCGTGATCGCCGGCGTCGGGATGGTGCTGCTGGCCCGGATCGGCGTCGGCACGGCGTACGCCAGTCACGTCCTGCCCGCCGAACTGGTCCTCGGCGCCGGCCTGGGCCTGTTCTTCGTCCCGCTGGGCAACGTGGGACTGGTCGGGGTCGGGGAGCACGACGCGGGCGCGGCGAGCGCCGTCATCAACGCCAGCCAGCAGGTCGGCGGCTCCCTCGGCACGGCCCTGCTCAACACCGTGGCCACCACCGCCACGACGGCGTACCTGGGCAGCCACGTACCCGGCCCGCTGACCCGGGTACAGGGCCTGGTCCACGGGTACGTCGTCGGGTTCCTCTGGGGCGCGGCCCTGATCGCGGCGGCGGTGTTGACCGTCGTGGTGTTCATCCGCTCCGGCCGGGACACCGCCACCCCGGCGGCCGTCCCCGTCGCGTAACAGAAGGTCGCGTAAGAGAAGGTCGCGTACAAGATCACGCCGGGCAGGTCGGTGGCGCCACGGGCGAGCGGTGTCATGCCCCGACTCTAGCGAGTCACTTCACCGTCACGTCGTCGGCGTTGGTGGCGTGTACGGTGCCCTTGCCCAGGCCGCTGAACGTGCTGTTGGTGACGTGGATGTGCTTGGCGTGCGAGGCGGCCAGGCCGATCACCTCCAGGCCGTACCCGCCGGCGCCCGTCACCGTGATGTGGTCCGCGGTGATGTTCTGCAGCGTCGGGTTGACGGTGGGACCGGGGCCGGAGTTGCCGTACGTCATGGTGACGTACAGCGCCGACTGGGTCAGCTTGTTGCCGGTGATGTTGCGCAGGTGGATGCCGTCGATGACGCCGCCGCGCTTGTTGCCGGTCTTGACGAACAGCATGTACCACAGTTGTCCGGACCTGCCCGCCGGGTTGACCCGGCAGTTCTGCGCGAAGATGTTGT
>VAXX01000353.1 GCA_005885115.1 Actinomycetota bacterium
CGACCCGGACTGGCACGACCTCGTACCGTTCTGCGAGTACTTCCACGGCGAGGACGGGCGCGGCCTGGGCGCGACCCACCAGACCGGCTGGACCGCCCTGGTGGCCAACCTGATCCTGCGCAAACGCCCGTAACGGATCTGGGGTTGTGCCCCGCCGGTCGTTACGCGACGCTGGCGGGGTGACCGGCGAGCTTGCCCGGGCCGGCGAGCTGATCGCCGCGTGGGACTACCCGGCCGCCCGCGACCTGCTGGTCGAGCTGCACGACGCGGCGCTGGCCGCCGGACGCGAGGACCACCTCGACACGCTCACCATCCGTCGGATGCTGGCCGAGGCGCTGCGCGAGCTGGGGTACCTGGACGACGCGCGGGGCCTGGCCAGCGGCGTGGTCCGGGCGACCCGCCAGCGGTACGGCGACCGGCACCCGGCGACCGTACGGGCGCTGGCCGGGCTGGGCATGGTGCTGCACACCGCCGGCGAGTACGGGCAGGCGCGGCAGTGCTACGAGCAGGCCGTCGCGAGCGGAGTCTCCGCCGAGCAGCCGGCCGGCCGGGCGGTACTCCTGGCCCGGGCGCAACTGGCCCTGCTCGCCCGGGACGAGGGCGACCCGGGGGCGGCGGTACGGCAGCTCACCGTCGCGTACACGCTGCACCGGCGCGCCTTCGGCGCCGGGGACCTGGAGACCATCCGGCTCGCGGCCGAGCTCGGCCGGCTGTACAGCGTGCTCGGCGACCACCCGGCCGCGCGCCGGCAGTTGGCCGTGGCGCACTCCGGGGCGTACGCCGCGCTCGGCGAGGACCATCCGTTGACCGGTGCGCTGGAGGCGGCGCTCGGTGAGGTGGAGGCGCCGATGCCCTCGGCGCCGGTGTCCGCGCCGGTGCTCGCGGTACCTGCGCGGCCGCTGGTACGGGTGGTGGCGGCGGTGGCCGGGGGACTGGGGACGCTGCTGGTGGTGGCCGGCGCGGTGGCGGCGCTGGCGACGGGTACGGGGACGCGGGGCCCGGTACCGGCCGCGGCGGCGGCCCCTGTGCGCAGCGCGAGTTCGGTGTCCAGCACCCGTGCCGCCGTCCGGGGCGCGCCCCGGGACGTGGTGCTGCACGACGCCGGTACGAGCATCACGGTCAGCTGGACCGACCCGACCGACGGCTCCGGAGGCGTGCTGCTCGCGCTCGCCAGGGCCGGGCAGCCGGCCGGGCCACTGCGGAGCCTGCCACCGGGTACCCATGAGGAGCTCCTCACCGGTCTGGACCCGGCGGCCGACTACTGCGTGGTCCTGGCCGTCGTGTACGCCCAGGACGCCGTCGCCCAGGCGGCCCGGGTCTGTACCCACCGCACGCCCGGGCGTTAGCCTGTGGCGCGGTCGGTGTTGACCAAGGGTGGGGAGGAGACGGCATGCGGGACTGGATCGCCGGGGCCATGACGGTGCTCGGCACGCTGCTGGTGTTCAGCGGGGCGGCCATCATCATCAGCCGTACCTGGTTCAACCGGCCCCCGGCGGAGGAGGCCACCGCGCCGACACCCGCGTACGGGGTCAGCGAGAAGACCAAGTCGCTCATGCGCCTGTCCCCGCCGGACCGGCTGATCGCCTGGGGCATCCTGCTGCTGGTGCTCGCCGCCATCGCGGCCGGTGCGATCGGCCTGGAGTTCGGGGCGAACGCCCCGGCCAAGTAGCGCCTGATTATCCGACCCCTCGGCCACCGGCGGGTGACCGGGGGATATTCTGCGTCCGAGGTACGGCAACGATCACCGGTCCGGTCGGTGACCAGTCTCAGGAGGCCATACGTGACCACCGTCGCTCCGAAGCCGATCGTGACGCGGCCCTGGCCGGTTCACCAGCCGATCAAGGGTTCGGCCATGGCGCGGCTGCTGCGGACCACGGACGCGAAGCAGATCGGCCTGATGTACCTGGTCACCTCGTTCATCTTCTTCCTCGTCGGCGGGTTCATGGCGCTGATCATGCGCGCCGAGCTGGCCCGGCCGGGGCTCCAGTTCCTCTCCCCGGAGCAGTACAACCAGCTGTTCACCATGCACGGCACGATCATGCTGCTGTTCTTCGCGACCCCGATCGTGTTCGCGTTCGCCAACTACATCGTGCCGTTGCAGATCGGGGCGCCGGACGTCTCGTTCCCCCGGCTCAACGCCCTCGCGTACTGGCTGTACGCCTTCGGCGGGTCGCTGGCCGTCGGCGGGTTCCTGACCCCGGGCGGCGCGGCGGACTTCGGCTGGTTCGCCTACCAGCCGCTGGCCAACATCATCAACTCGCCCGGCGTGGGCGCGGACATGTGGGTCGTCGGCCTGGTGATGTCCGGCCTCGGGACGATCCTCGGCGGCGTCAACATGATCACTACGGTGCTGACCCTGCGGGCCCCCGGCATGACGATGTTCCGGATGCCGATCTTCACGTGGAACATCATGATCACGTCGCTGCTCGTCCTGCTGGTGTTCCCGATCCTCGCCGCCGCCCTGCTCGCGGTCGAGGCCGACCGGCGGCTCGGCGCGCACGTGTACGACTCGGCCACCGGCGGGGCGATGCTGTGGCAGCACCTGTTCTGGTTCTTCGG
>VAXX01000354.1 GCA_005885115.1 Actinomycetota bacterium
GCTGTGACCAGCCGGTCGCCGGTGCCGGGGCAGTGAGATCGCCTAGCGTACCGGTGGGTTCAGTAGCCTTCCGGCGGCCGAACGCGCGGAGCGCGCGGTGTGCGCCGTACGGCAGGCAACGCGCGCTCCGCGGGAAGGTGCTAGTACCGGTAGTGCTCGGGCTTGTACGGCCCCTCGACCGGGATCCCGAGGTAGTCGGCCTGGTCCTTGGACAGCTCGGTGAGCCTGACGCCCAGCGCCGACAGGTGCAGCCGGGCCACCTTCTCGTCCAGGTGCTTGGGCAGCGTGTAGACGCCCAGCGGGTACTGCTCGGTCTTGGTGTACAGCTCGATCTGCGCGATCACCTGGTTGCTGAACGAGTTGGACATGACGAAGCTCGGGTGCCCGGTCGCGTTGCCCAGGTTCAGCAGCCGCCCCTCGGACAGCACGATGATCGAGTGCCCGTCGGCGAAGGCCCACTCGTCGACCTGGGGCTTGACGTTGATCCGCTGTACCCCCGGGAATCGGGTCAGCCCGGCCATGTCGATCTCGTTGTCGAAGTGGCCGATGTTGCCCACGATCGCCTGGTGCTTCATCCGGCCCATGTGCTCGGCGGTGATGACGTTGCGGCAGCCGGTCGCGGTGATGAAGATGTCGGCCGTCTCCACCACGTCCTCGACGGTGGCGACCTGGTACCCGTCCATCGCCGCCTGGAGCGCGCAGATCGGGTCGACCTCGGTCACGATCACCCGGGCACCCTGGCCGCGCAGCGACTCCGCGCAGCCCTTGCCCACGTCGCCGTACCCGCAGACGACCGCCACCTTGCCGCCGATCAGCACGTCGGTAGCGCGGTTGATGCCGTCGATGAGAGAGTGCCGGCAGCCGTACCTGTTGTCGAACTTGCTCTTGGTCACCGAGTCGTTGACGTTGATCGCAGGGAAGAGCAGCGTGCCCTGCTGCTGCATCTCGTACAGCCGGTGCACGCCGGTCGTGGTCTCCTCGGTGACGCCCTTGATGGCGTCGGCGACCCGGGTCCAGCGCTGCCCGTCCTCGCGCAGCGAGCGCTGGAGCACGGTCAGGATGACGGCGAACTCCTCGCTGTCGGCGGTGGCCGGATCCGGTACCACGCCGACCGCCTCGTACTGCTTCCCCTTGTGTACCAACAGGGTCGCGTCACCGCCGTCGTCCAGGATCATGTTCGGCGCACCGCCGTCGGGCCACAGGAGCACCTGCTCGGTGCACCACCAGTACTCCTCCAGGCTCTCGCCCTTCCAGGCGTAGACCGGTACGCCGGCCGGCGCGTCGGCCGTACCCGTCGGTCCGACGACCACCGCCGCCGCCGCGTGGTCCTGGGTGGAGAAGATGTTGCAGGAGGCCCAGCGGACCTGCGCGCCGAGCGCGACCAGCGTCTCGATGAGCACCGCGGTCTGGATGGTCATGTGCAGCGAACCGGTGATCCGCGCCCCGCGCAGGGGCTGGCTGGACGCGTACTCCGCACGGATCGCCATCAGGCCCGGCATCTCGTGCTCGGCCAGCTGGATCTCTTTGCGGCCGAAGGCGGCGAGCCCGAGGTCGGCGACCTTGAAGTCGCCCCCGGCCAGCGTGGTCGGACGCACCCCGGCGGACGCGTCCGGGCGCGGGAGTGTGTTGGTCATGGGTTCCCCTGTCGTCTGGGCACTACCGTCAAAAGCGCCCCTCGACCATACGCGGCAGGGCCTGCGCCCCGCTCGACGGGTGGGCGCACGTGCGCGCGGGGCGGTGGCTCGATGACGCTGCGTGTCTATAGCATTACGCTGTGGATTCACCCTGTCAAGGGAAGCGCCACAATTCATCTTGATAAACGCGAAACGGACGGGCCGGGTCGCGACGGCGCGGCCGTCGTTGGGGGGACCGGCGTCAGATCGCGGGGGTACCGGCCTGGAAGACCACCCCGTCGCCGACGCACTCGACCGGCGGCTCACCCGCGTCCGCGAACGCCGCCGTACCGGCCGCCAACGGCAGCCCGGCCACCTCCACGGTGCCCCGCAGGCAGAACAGGATCCGGGGCCCGCCGCCGGGCAGCGTGACCGGCGTACCGGCGACGGTCGCCTTGTGCAGCGCGAACTCGCGTACCGGGGTGGGCCAGGTCAGCAGCCCCGGCCCGACCGGTACCGGGCGGCGCACCGGCTCGGCGAGCACCTCGAAACGCAGGACGCGCAGCAGCTCCGGTACGTGTACCGGCTTGGGCGTCAACCCACCGCGCAACACGTTGTCGCTGGCCGCCATGATCTCCACGCCGGTACCGCGCAGGTAGGCGTGCAGGTTTCCGGCCGGCATCCACACCGCCTCGTCCGGCGCCAGGCGTACCCGGTTGAGCAGCAGCGCGACCACGACCCCGACGTCGCCGGGATAGTGCGCCGCCAGTTCCGCGGCCGACCCGTCGGCCGCCGCGACCGCGCCGACCAGCTCGGTACGCTCCTCGACCGGCCAGGACATCAGCAGCTCGACGGCGTTCCGGAGCCGGGCCGCGTCGTCCGGCCCGGTGGACAGCGCCGACACGACCGGCTTGAGCGCGTCGATGCCCAGGGACTCGAGCAGGTCGGCAGACTCGGCCGGGGCCCGGAACCCGCAGAGCGCGTCGAAGTCCTCGACCGCGACCAGCAGCTCCGGCTTGTGGTACGGGTCGGCGTACGCGGGATGGCCGGCGGCGTACCGGTCCCGGGCGCGTACCGGGTCGGGGTGCGCCTGGATCGACAGCGGCGCGTCCGCGGCGAGCACCTTGAGCAGGTACGGCAGCCGGGCGCCGTACTCCGCGATGACGGGCGCGCCGAGCAGCCCGGCCGGATCGGCCGCGAGCGCCTCCGGCAGCGGGCCGGTGGCCAGGGACGACGGCGCCGCCGGATGGGCACCGAGCCACAGCTCGGCCTCGGGTACGGCGCTGGGCACCGGCCGGCCCTGGATCCGGGCGATCGCCGTACGGGAGCCCCACGCGTAGTCCCGGACCTGGCCGTACAGGGGCTGGACCGTCACGGGGTGACGAAGTCCTTCATCTCCGACATCGCCGGTACCGCCATCGGGTCCAGCCCGTGCGCGATGGCCAGGTACAGCGAGGCGAAGTCCGGAACGGCGATGAGCGAGGCCAGCCGCTCCAGGGTCGAGCCACCCTCGGCGGTGAGCGTGCTCACCCGTACCCCCCGACGCTCGGCGATCTCCTGCACCGCGTCGGCCCGGCGCTCCTCCACGGCCACCGGCTCCGGCTCGATGGTCTCCTCGTCGGAGACGAGGCCGCCGTCGCGCAGGAGCACCACGCGCAGCCGCGTGGCGTCGTTGTCCGCGTCCTCCGACGGGTCGGCGAAGATGTCCCGGTCGACCTCGGACAGCGCGCCGTAGACCCCGTCGAGCAGCCCCACCCGGCCCCGGCCGGCCTCGCCCAGCGCGCCGGCGACCACCGGGTAGCGGGCGTTGGCCGACAGCGAGTCGGCGAACCGCCGGGCCGCGACGGTGGCGAGCATGGACGAACCCCACACGATCGGGATCGAACCGGCCAGGTCCAGCGCGAGCGACTTGGCCGGGTTGACGAACGACTCGGCCGAGGGGCGGCACCGCTCGGCGTCCGCGTCGAGCCGGGTCGCGGTCTCCGCGATGTCCGCCTCAGTGATCTTGACAAGTCCGAGGGTACGGGCGGCCAGCAGCACCGGGATCGTCAGGCCCCAGATCGCGGCCCGGGCCGGGGCCCGGCGGGGTACCGCGATGAACGGCGCCCGGGCCCGTTCGGCCACCGACTCCAGCTCCGAGTCGGGCGCGCCGATCGCGACCAGCCGGGCGCCGCGGCGGGCCGCGGCGTCGGCGGCGCTGAGCGCCTCCGGGGAGCGGCCGGACGCGGATACCGCGATGACGACGTCGCCGGCGCCGACCCAGCCGGGTACGCCCGCGCTGCGGTGGGCCAGCACCGGCACCGGGCACCTCGGCCCGGCCACGGTGGCGAGGATGTCGCCGGTACGCGCGGCGGTCCCCTGCCCGGCCACGACCACCGCCCGGGGCCGGCCCTCGCCGGCGATGCTGGTCAGGTTGGCCTCGGCGGCCAGGGCCGCGGACTCGCGTACCTGCGCGCCGGCCGACGCGGTGTGCCGGAGCATCCGCCCCGGGTCGGCCGCCTCGATCGCCGCGAGGCTGTCCAGCAGCGCCTCGTCGACCTTGCGGTGCCCGCGCACCCCGGCGGTACCGTCGATCATCGGTCCTCCTTGCCCGCGCCCGTACCCGCGCCACGGGCCTCGTCCAGCAGCAGCACCAGGATGCCGTCCCGGACCTCGAAGACCCGGGCGCACTCGGTACAGGTCAGCGTTTCCGCGTCGGCGTCGTAATCCAGGGGCGCGTGATGGGTGTCCGGGCAGGCCAGAATGTCCAGCAGCGGCGGGTCGATCGGCATCGTCGGGCTCCCTCTAGCTTCTGACCGCGGCCAGGACCTCGTCACGCAGTTGCGCCATCCGTACCGTGTCCGGCGCCTCGACGTTGAGCCGCAGCAGCGGTTCGGTGTTGGACGGGCGCAGGTTGATCCACGCGCCGTCCGGGAACCGGATGGTCAGGCCGTCGAGGTGGTCCACCTCGTTGCCGGTGCCGAAGCGCTGTTCGACCTCGCCGAGCTTGGCGTGCTGGTCGGTGACCGTCGAGTTGATCTCGCCCGACGAGGCGTACCGCTCGTACGCGCCGGCGAGCTCGGACAGCGGCTCCTTGGCTCCGCCCAGCGCCGCGAGCACGTGCATCGCCGCGAGCATCCCGGTGTCGGCGCCCCAGAAGTCCCTGAAGTAGTAGTGCGCGGAGTGCTCGCCGCCGAAGATGGCGCCGGTCCGGGCCAT
>VAXX01000355.1 GCA_005885115.1 Actinomycetota bacterium
CATCGCCCTGACGCGTTTCGAGTCGGCGCTCGCGGCGCGGGACAACGGCCGGCGGCCGGAACACGCCACGTGGTGGGAGCGGACGGCGAAGCTGTTCGCCGGCGAGGTGCGTACCGCCGAAAGCAGCACGGCCTACGAGGACCGCGGCGGTGCCTGCGACCGGGCCGGCTTCGTTCAGGTGATCCAGCGGCGGGTCCGCGACGCGGCGCGGGCACGGCAGATCCTCACGCTGCTCAGCCCGATCGTCGCGGCGCACCGGCCGGAGGACCTCGGTACCGTCATCGTCGAGCACGACGGGGGCCGGTTCACCGTCGCGGTGTTCTTCACCTCCGAGCGCGAGGCACGGGGCACCGAGCGCCAGCCGGCGCCGGAACTGAAGGCCCTGCGCGACGAGCAGAACGCTCTCGGCGTTGAGCCACCGGTGTTCCACGACCTGCGCGAGCCCTGGTTCTACCCGCCGCGCTGAGCGGGCGCTCAGGGACGGAACAGCTCGAACGCCACGGCCGGCCGGCCGCCGAACCGGGCCCCGGTGATGTCGGCCATCCACTCCAGGAAATCGCGCGGCGAGGCCATCGGGTGGTCGCCGAGCGCCGCCAGGTACGCCTGGTGCGCCGCGAGGGAGGCCACCGCCTTGTCCAGTACCGCGGACACGTCGACCGCGTGGGTCGGTTCCGGCGAACCGGCGACCGCGACGTACCGCACCCCGGACCACGGCTCCAGTCCCAGCATCACGAGGTCGGGGAAGATCCACCGGTTGGCCGCGTCACCGACCGCGTCGAGGACGGCCCGGCCCACGTGGCGGTGGTCGGGACTGTTCCACCCGCCACCCGGCCAGGTGTCCCGGTAGTTGCCGGTGAGGACGAGATCCGGGCGATGCCGGCGGATCGCGGCGGCGATGTCACGCCGCAGGTCCGGCCCGTACACGACGACACCGTCCGGGTGATCGAGATACTCCACCACGGAGACTCCTACCGCGTCGGCGGCGGCCCACTGCTCCGCCTCGCGTACCGGTGCGCACCGCGCGGGGGGCAGCGTCGCGATGCCCGCCTCGCCGCGGGTCACCATGAGGTACCGGACGTCCTTGCCAGCGCCCGTCCAGGCCGCCACGGCACCGGCGGCGCCGTACTCCAGGTCGTCGGGGTGGGCGACGACGGCCAGCGCCCGCGACCAGTCGTGCGGCATCTGCGCCAACGGTTCGGTCATCGCGGCTGGCTCCCGGTGCGCAGGGGCGTCAACTGCTCGATGCCGTGCCGGGCGCGCAGGGCACGGATCTCGTCCGGGTCCGGCGCACCGCCCCGGCCCAGAACCTTGGCCAGGTCGGCGAAGTACCGCTCGTGTCCGGGTGGCGCGAACTGGAACAGCATCCGGGCCGGCGCCGTTCCGCGATTGGCGAAGGCATGCGGGCACCCCGGTGGCACGAACATCAGACTACCCGGCCCGCACCGCGTCACCCGCCGGCCGTCGCGCGAGGTCCAGGACCGCCAGTCCCCGTCGGTACGCTGTTCCGGCTCGAAGGCGAGCAGGTCCAGTTCCCCGTCCAGGACATAGAACAGCTCCTCCCCCGCCGCGTGGATGTGCGCCCCCACGTCGAAACCCGGTGGCACGACCACCTCGAAGGTGGACCCGCTGACCGAGTGTTCCCCGGTCACCTTCGCGTGCACGCTCATCGGCCCCAGGGTGATCAGCTCACCGGCACCGGGTGCGAGCAGGAATCCGTCGGTCATCGACTTCCCTTCTGTCAGCCATTTCGTTACGGGACAAGGACGATCTGGCCGCGGTGGCGGCCGGCCTCGACCGTCCGGTGCGCGGCCGCCGCCTGGGCGAGGGGCATCGTGGACACCAACGCCGGTACCAACCGGAAGCCGGCCCGTACGTCGGCCCACAGCCCCGCGATGTCCGCGCGGTTGCCGGTACGCACGCCGATGATGGCGTGGTTGCGCAGGTACAGCGGGCGGAACCCGACGGGTACCGGGGTCTCCTCCAGGGCACCGGACACCACGACCCGACCGGTGGCGGCGAGCGCCGGTTGGTACCTCGGCCACAACCGCGGCAACCCGAGGTTGTCCACGACGCAGTCCGCGCCCCAGCCGCCGGTCAGGTCCAGGACCGCCTCGGCCAGGTCGGGCCGGTCGATGTCCAGGCGCGCCTGCGCCGGTACGTCGGCCAGGCAGTCCGGCCGGGCGCCCAGCCGCGCGGTGGCGATCACCCGGGCACCGCGGAACCGGGCCAGCGCGGCGACCGTGGACCCCAGCGCGCCCGACGCGCCAAGGACCAGGACGGTGGTACCCGCGCCGACCGCACCGGCGTCCAGTTGCGCGCGGGCCACCGGTCCGTTGGCGGCGAGCGCGGCGGCGTGTGGGAACGGTACGCCGTCGGGGACGGGTACCACGTTGGCGGCCGGCGCCACGCAGAACTGGGCGTACCCGCCCGGCCGGTGCACGCCGAGGAGCCGAAGGTCCGGACAGGCCTCGTCCCGCCCGCGCCCGCAGGCCCGGCAGGTACCGCAGGGCAGCACGGCGGAGACCGCGACCGGGCGGCCCACCAGCCCAGGATCCACGCCCGCGCCGGTCGCGTCGACCGTACCCGCGTGCTCGGTACCCGGGACGTGCGGCAGCGTGACCGCCCGCGCGAACGGGTGCCGGCCGGACCGCAACGCGACATCCTTGGTACGCGCGACGACGACCGCGTGCACCCGGATCCGCACCTGCCCGGGGCCCGGCTCGGGGCACGGTACGTCGGCGAACTCCAGGACGTCCGGGTCGCCGAAGCGGGGCAACAGGATCGCCTTCATCACCAGGCCCGCTCGCCCAGTACCGCGTCGATCGCGGCGGTCCGCGCCGGCAGTTCCCGGATCCGGTCCAGTCGCTGCCGCACCGGGTCCAGGTCGGTCGCCATCTCGGCGAGCAGGATCCGCCGGGAGGTCTGCTGCACGAACGTGCACCGCTCCCGGCGCAGCGCCATGAACCGCGACCCCACCATGGCCGCCGGTACACCGGAGGCCAGCAGCCGGGCGAGCACCACGGCGTCCTCGACGGCCATCGCCGCGCCCTGGGTCAGGTGCGGCGCCGTCGCGTGTGCCGCGTCGCCGGCGACCACCACCCGTCCCCGGTACCACGGGTCCAGCAGCACCTCCTCGATCGGGCTGTACACGATGCCGGTCGGCCCGGACAGCGCGTCGAGGACGGCGCGGACCGGGCCACCGTACCCGACCAGCCGCTCCCGTAACGCCTCGTGCAGGCGGTCGGGATCCAGAGCGTGCCGCAACGGATCTCAGGTGCCCGGGGCGCGGCCACCCGCCAGGTGGCGTACCCGGCCGCGCGCGGCCGCGCGGCCGGGGAGTCGCTGACGTACCGGCGCATTGCCGAGTTGACGCCGTCGAACCCGAGGACCAACGCGTACTCCCCGGTCCGGCCGTTGGTCAGCCGTACCCGCGCCGCGTCGGGAGCACTGTCTACTGTGGACACACTGACGCCGTACCGGACCGTCACCCCCGCCTTCTCCACGGCGGCCAGCAGGAGCTGGTGCAGATCCGCACGGTGCACCGCCAACGACGGCAGACCGTCGTCCCGGCCGATCAGCCCGGGTACCTCGACCAGCGGCCGGCCGTCGGGATCGCAGAACACGTTGCGGTCGAAGGGGAAACCCGCGGCGAGGCAGTCGTCGAGAACGCCGAGCTCACGCAGACCGCGCAGGGCGTTGGCCGGAAGCACCAGGCCGATCCCCAGTGGCGTGTCGACGGGCTTCACCTCGACCAACTCCACCTCGATGCCCCGCTGGGCGAGCGCGATAGCGGCACTCAACCCGCCGATCCCGGCACCGACCACGAGTACCCGCATCGCCGCCCCCTCAGACCAACGACGTCGAGTACGGCTGGCACAGCTGCGCGGCCGACCGTACCGGCTGCTCCCCCGCCACCCAGGTGGCGATGCCGATCTCGGCCGTGATGCCCGGGCCGAAGCCGGCGATCAGCCCCCGCCCACCGTGCCCGACGCCACCGTCGTCGAACAGCCGGCGCAGCGCGTCGAGCACGACGGCGCTCGCGATGTTGCCGTAGCTTTCCAGCGTGGTACGGCTCTGGTGGAACCGCGAACCGTCCACCTCCAGGAAGCGCGACAGATCGTCGAGGATGCGCGGTCCGCCCGCGTGGATGAGGTAGAAGTCCAGCGCCGAGGCGTCCAGGGCCCGGTCGGCGGCTACCCGATCCACCGTTCGGTGTCGGGGATCAGGTACGAGGTGTTGCATTCCAGCCGCGGACCCACCCCACCCTGCCCGCGTACCACCGTCGCCGCGACGGCGTCCCCGAACAGCCCGTTGGCGAGCAGGTTCCCCACGGCGAGGTCGGTCGGTTGATAGCACAGCGAACAGAACTCGCACGCCACGATGAGGACGTTCGCCTCCGGATACGCCATGCAGTAGTCGTGCGCCCGGTTGATCGCGCTGGCTCCGGCGGCGCAGCCGAGCTGGGCGATCGGCAACTGTTTCGTGCTGTGCCGGAAGTCCATGGTGTTGATGAGCCAGGCGGTCATCGAGGGCATCATGAAGCCGGTACAGGAGACGAAGATGATGAGGTCGATCTGCGCCGCCGCCACGCCGGCGTTGTCCAGCGCCGCACTGATCACCGGCGGAACGCGGCGCTTGGCCTCCTCCTCGAAGATGGCGTTGCGGGCCTGGAACCCCGGATGTCGCATGATCTCGGCGAGCGGTCGCACGATGTACCGGCTGCGCACGCCGGTGTTGCGGATCAGCCGCAGTGCGAGATCGAGCTGGGGATGGCCGGCGTGGATCCGCTCGGCGAGATCGAGCGTGTCCGCCATGGTGACCAGATTCTCCGGTACCGCCACCGCCGGCTTGCACAGCGTTGCCATGATTCCCCTCCGAACGACCACGGGCTGATCGACGCCGGACGCCGCCGGAAGCAGGACGGCCGCGTCCATCAACGGCGTAAGGATGGCTCGGGTACCGGTCCATCGGTGGGACATTGACCATCGTCGTCGCCGAACGACCGGCGCCGCGCGACCGTCGGGTGCGGTATGCGACCAACGGCCGTTGGACGGGCGGGGCGGTGCACTCGGCGACCCGTCACGCTCCCCCGGCCGGGGGCGCCGGAATCCGCCATAGCATCGGGCGATGCCGGGTACGCAGGAGTTGACGGCCGAGCAGTTCGCGGAACTGGTCCGGCCCGCGATCAACCGCGTGCAGCGGGGGGTACGGGAGCGGGCGCTCGCGGCGGGCAGCGCGGACCTGCCGCGCCGGTACGGGCTGCCACATCCCGGGCTGGTGGACGAGCTGCGGTTCGTCCTGCCCCGGGAACCGTTGCCGCGTCAGGCTTTCGCGCTCGCCGCCCGGTACGAGCCGGTCGGGACCGTCGAGGCTCACGTGGACGAGCTGGTGGCTGGCGGCTGGCTGGTCGCCTCGGGCGACCGGTTCGTACCCGGCCCGGGCACCATCGCCTACCTCGACGAGCTGTACGACCTGCACGCCGCCGCGACCGCACCATGGTATACGGGGGACCTGGTGCCGTTGCTCGACC
>VAXX01000356.1 GCA_005885115.1 Actinomycetota bacterium
GACGTCCACCGGCGCGTCCGCGAAGGCCGCGAACGCCAGCGCCGTCGTCAGGTCGAAGTACGTCAGCGCCTCGCCGGAATCCCGGTCGACGAGTTCGGCGACCGGGGCCACCTCGTCGTACACCGCGACGAAGCGGTCCTCGTCGATGGACTGTCCTTCGATGGCGATCCGTTCCCGGACGGTTTCCAGATGCGGGCTGGTGTACCGCCCGGTACGCAGCCCGTGCGCGCGTAGCAGCGCGTCGATCATCCGCGCGGTACTGGTCTTGCCGTTGGTACCGGTGAGGTGGATCGACGGGTACGCCCGTTGCGGCATCCCGAGCAGGTCCAGCAACGACTCGATCCGCGACAGGTCGAACACCATGCGGGTGAACCCGCGCGCCTCCAGTGCCCGGTTGACTTCCGCGAACCGGTTCACGCCAACGCTTCCAGGGCGGCTTCGACGCGTACCAACTCTGCTTCCGCCGTGGCCAGCCGCGCGCGGATCTGGGCGACCACGGGTTCGGGCGCCTTGGCCAGGAACGCCTCGTTGCCCAGCTTGGCCAGCGCGCCGGCCCGCTCCTTCTCGGCGGTCGCGCGGTCCTTGGCCAGCCGGGCCCGCTCGGCCGCGACGTCGATCGCGCCCCGGGTGTCCAGCGCCACCGCGACGCCACCGCTGATGGTCAGCGTCGCGGTCGGCCCGAAGCCCTCGCCCGGCGCCTCCAGCCGGGCCAGCGCGCGGATCAGCGGCTCGTGCGCGGCCAGGCCGGCGCCGGCGAGCCCGTCGAGCCGCGCGGCGACCCGCTGGCCGGGCTTGAGCCCCTGGTCCGAACGGAACCGACGGACCTCCGTCACCACCCGCTGGAGCATGGCGAGTTCGGCCTCGGCGGCATCGTCCACATAGGACTTGTCCACGGTCGGCCACTCCGCGACGACGACAGAATCCCTTGCTGTCAAAGCGGTCCACAGCTCGTCGGTGACGAACGGGATCACCGGGTGCAGCAGGCGCAGCAACTGGTCGAGGACGTGCCCGAGCACCCGGCGGGTCTTCGGGTCAGTGGCCACGACCGGCTTGGCCAGCTCCAGGTACCAGTCGCAGACGTCGTCCCAGGCGAAGTGGTAGAGCGTGTCGCAGACCTTGGCGAACTCGTACCCCTCGAACTGCTCGTCGACCTCGGCGGTGACGTGCTGGAGCCGGGACAGCACCCATCCGTCCACTGTGGACAGTTGGTCGGCCGGCGGCAGCTCGCCCTCGGTGGTGGCGCCGTTCATCAGCGCGAAGCGGGTGGCGTTCCACAGCTTGTTGCAGAAGTTGCGCGAGCCCTGGCACCAGTCCTCGCTCACCGGCACGTCCGCGCCGGGGTTGGCGCCCCGCGCGAGGGTGAACCGGGTGGCGTCCGCGCCGAACCGGTCGATCCAGTCCAGCGGATCGACCACGTTGCCGAAGGACTTGGACATCTTCTTGCCGAACTGGTCGCGCACCATGCCGTGCAGGGCCACCACGTCGAAGGGCTGGCGGCCGTCCATCGCGTACAGGCCGAACATCATCATCCGGGCGACCCAGAAGAACAGGATGTCGTACCCGGTGACGAGCACGCTGGTCGGGTAGAACCGTTGCAGGTCCTGGGTTTCGTCCGGCCAACCGAGCGTGGAGAAGGGCCACAGCGCGCTGGAGAACCAGGTGTCGAGGACGTCCTCGTCCTGCGTCCAGCCCTCGCCCGGCGGCTCCTCGTCCGGCCCGACGCAACGCACCTCGCCGGTGGCCGAGTACCAGACCGGGATCCGGTGCCCCCACCACAACTGGCGGGAGATGCACCAGTCGTGCATGTTGTCGACCCAGGCGAAATACCGCTTGGCCAGCTCGACCGGTTCGATCCGGACCCGCCCGTCACGTACCGCGTCGCCGGCCGCCTTCGCCAGCGGTCCGGTGTTGACGAACCATTGCAGGGACAGCCGCGGCTCGACCGTCGTCTTGCAGCGGGAGCAGTGCCCGACGGCGTGCACGTACGGCCGCTTCTCCGCGACGATCAGTCCCTGCTCGCGCAGCGCCGCCACGATCGCCGGGCGCGCCTCGAACCGGTCCAGCCCCTGGAACGGTCCGTGCGCCGTGATCACCCCACGCTCGTCCATGATCGTGAGGTTGGGCAGGTTGTGCCGCTGGCCGATCTCGAAGTCGTTCGGGTCGTGCGCGGGGGTCACCTTCACCGCGCCGGTACCGAACGCGGGATCCACGTGCGGATCGGCCACGATCGGGATGCGCCGCCCGGTCAGCGGCAACGTCACCTGCGTACCGACGAGGTGCCGGTACCGGTCGTCGTCCGGGTGTACCGCCACCGCCGTGTCACCGAGCATCGTCTCCGCCCGGGTGGTGGCCACGACGACCTCGGCGCTGTACCGGATCGAGACCAGCTCGCCCTCGTCGTCGGAGTGCTCGACCTCGATGTCGGACAGCGCGGTCAGGCAGCGGGGACACCAGTTGATGATCCGTTCGGCGCGGTAGATCAGCCCGTCGTCGTACAGCCGTTTGAAGATGGTCTGTACCGCCCGGGACAGCCCCTCGTCCATGGTGAACCGTTCGCGGGACCAGTCGACCGAGTCACCGAGCCGGCGCATCTGGCCGAGGATCGCCCCACCGGACTCGGCCTTCCACTGCCAGACCCGCTTGATGAACTCCGCCCGGCCCAGGTCGT
>VAXX01000357.1 GCA_005885115.1 Actinomycetota bacterium
CTCGTACGTCGACGCCGGCCCGGTCGGGCTGTTCCTCGGCACCGTCGAGGTGACCGGTCAGGTGATCAGCTACCAGCGCCGGCGGATCGGGACCGGCGAGATCTTGGATACCCGGCCGCTGGACCTGCCGCCGCGCCAACTGCGTACGACCGCCGTCTGGTGGACCATCTCGCCGGGCGCGCTCGCGTCGGCCGGGGTGGACTGGCCGGTCGTACCCGGTGCCCTGCACGCCGCCGAGCACGCCTCGATCGGTCTGCTGCCCCTGGTGGCCACCTGCGACCGGTGGGACATCGGCGGCCTGTCCACCGCGATGCACCCGGACACCGACGCGCCCACCGTCTTCGTGTACGACGGCCACCCCGGCGGGGCCGGGTTCGCCGAGCGCGCGTACCACGCTGCCGGGGACTGGCTGCGGGCCACCCGCGAGACGATCGCGTCGTGCGCGTGCGAGACCGGCTGCCCGTCCTGCGTCCAGTCGCCCAAGTGCGGCAACGGCAACGACCCGCTGGCCAAGGCCGAGGCGGTACGGGTTCTCGACGCTCTCCTGGCGGCGTTGCCCCCGGGCTGATGCCCGCAGTGGTCCGGCGCGGGCTCTCGCCCACGCCGGACCCACCTGGGTCGATACGGTCAGGTCGAGGTCGTCGAGCTGGCAGTCCACGAGCCGGGCGTGGTTGGCGGCGACGATCTCACCGGCCCGCGCGCACGCCGTACCGGCTCCGTCGACCGCGTACCGGGCGCCCGCCAGCGCGCCGAGGTCGGCCGCCACCTGGGCCTGGTGCCGGTTGCCGAGCGCGACGCCGACCTCGACCGCGCCGAGCGCGACGGACACGACGACGAAGCCGGTGGCCAGCAGCCAGACCGACGCCGATCCGCGGTCCCGGTTCACGTACCCGGCTCCCGCTGCGCCACGGCACTGCCGGTGACCGTGACGCTGGGCAGGTACGGGCCGAGCGGACGTACGGTCACCCGGACCACCGCCGTCGCCCGCTGCCCGTCGAGCGAGACACTCACCTGCGCGCCGGGCGGAGCGCGGTGCCGACCCTCGGACGTCCCGTCGCCGCCCCGCGCACTGGCCAGCGCCGCGTCCCGGGCCGCGTCGACGCACTGCATCCGGGCCAGTACGGCGTCGACGGCGCCCAGCCCGAACAGCAGCAACAGCACCAGCGCGGGTAGCCCGACGGCCAGCTCCACCGTCGCCGAGCCCCGGTCGCGTCTCACTTGAGGGCCCGCTCGACGAGGTGGGACAGCGCCGCCTGGACCTGGGCCGACGTGAGTACCTTCAGCAACAGGCCGGCGAAGGCCACCGCCGCCAAGGTGCCGACCGCGTATTCAGCGGTCGTCATGCCGTCGTCGGTACGCAACCGGCGCAGTAGTCGTCGCATTCGCAACTCCCGTCAACGGAGGACGTCGCCGAGCACGGCGACGATCACCGGCACGATGCCGGCGAGGACGAAGGCGGGCAGGAAACACAGCCCGAGCGGCAGGACGAGCAGGACCCCGGAGCGCTGCCCGGCCGCTTCGACCGCGGCCAACCTGGTGGTACGCAGGTCGTCGGCCAGCCGTACGAACGCCCCCGCGAGGGCGGCACCGGAGTCGGCGCTGCGGGCGACGGCGGCGGACATCCGCGCTCCGGCCGGCAGGTCGTACATCGGGCGCCAGGCGTCGGCCTGGGTGAGCCCGAGCCCGAGGGACCGGGCGACGGCGCCGAGCCGGTGCCCGACCGGCCCGCCGAGGTGCCCGGCGACGACCTGTACCGCCCGCTCGGTCGGCAGGCCGGCGCGCAGTGCGGCGGCCAGCAGGTCCGCGGCGTACGGCAGGTCGAGCTCGGCCCGTTCCCTCTCCCGCCGCACCTGCGCCGGTTCGAGGCGGGCCAGGTACCGGGCGAGCACGACCGCCGTACCGAGCCCGACGGCCACGCCCGGCCAGCCCCCGACGAGTACGCCCACCGCCAGTCCGCCCAGCAGCGCCACCAGTCGCCGGGTCACGGCGAGTCCGCCGGCCCTCGGGACAGCCGGACCGTCCAGGCCAGCCCGGCGAGTTGGAGCCCCACGGCCACGATCGCGCAACCGGCCCCGAGCGGCGTCCGCAGGAGTACGCGCAACGGATCCGCGCCCATCAGGTAGCCGACCCCGATCCCGGCCAGCGGGAGCACCGCGAGCAGCGCCGCCGTCGCCCGGGTACCGGCGGCATGTGCCGCGGCCCGCTGCCGGGCCTGTTCCTGGCTGCGCAGGTCCAGCTCGAGCCGCTCGACCAGGTCCGCGAGCGGGGCCCCGGTCGCCTCGGCCACCCGTAGCGCGACGACTACCCGCTCGCCGATCCGGGGCGCGCTGATCAGCCGAGGCTCGGCTGATGCCAGCGCCCGTGCCGGCGGCAACCCGGCCCGCAGGTCGCCGGCCAGTTCCACCAGGGCGTCGAGCGCCCGGCTCCAGTCCCGTGCCCGGATCCGGTCCCGCCGGATCCCCAACCAGCCGACGAAACCGACCACGGCGTACACGGCGGACACGATGGCGGCGACCGGGCCGCCGACCACCCAGCCGGCGACGCCGACTCCGATGCCGAGCGCGGAAGCCGTAATCCGCGGACGCGCAGCCATCCGGTCGCCGTACCCGACCCCGCCGCGCCCGCTGACCAGGCGCAGCCGCCGGCGGGTACGCCGGGCGATCACTGCCTTACCCCAAGCACGTCGGGTACCGCGACTCCCCGCCCCAGCAGCAGCCGGGCCAGCGCACCGGCGGCCGGCCCGGGGCCGGAGGTCCGGTGCCACGCCGGTACGACAGTCACCAGCCGCTGTACCGAGTCGG
The DNA here is from genome assembly GCA_005885115.1 of Actinomycetota bacterium. Taxonomy (GTDB): domain Bacteria; phylum Actinomycetota; class Actinomycetes; order Mycobacteriales; family Micromonosporaceae; genus AC-43. Next base: position 2,802 of record VAXX01000357.1, read on the forward strand.
AGACCAGCAGGCAGACCTGTTCGACGATCCGGTCCCGGGACGGGCTGCGCCGCAGATGGACGACGATCTGGAGGGCGGCGGTCACCTGGGCGTGCAGCGCCTCCCGGGCCACCCCGCCGAGCAGCCCGAGCGCCTCCAGCCGGGCCGGTACGTCCCGTGGCGTGTTCGCGTGGAGCGTGCCGGCGCCGCCTTCGTGCCCGGTGTTCAACGCCCCGAGCAGGTCGACGACCTCGGCACCCCGGCACTCCCCGATCACCAGCCGGTCCGGACGCATCCGCAGCGCCTGCCGCACCAGCGTACGCAGCGGGACCTCACCGGCACCCTCCACATTGGACGGACGGGCCTGGAGTGCCACCACATGGGGGTGCTCGGGCCGTAGTTCCGCCGCGTCCTCGACCAGGACGATCCGC
>VAXX01000358.1 GCA_005885115.1 Actinomycetota bacterium
CGCCACAGTTCCCACGCTGGTGGTGATGGCCGTCGGTGCGGCGTCGGTCGACAGCCCGGCCTCCGGGGGTACCCCGATCATCGCCGCCCCACCCCGGGACCCGGTCGTGGTGGTGACCGACGACCCGACCCGCCCGGCACCTGGCCCGCGGACCGTCCAGCCGCCGCTGGGCGCGCCGACGACGTCGGCTCCGCCACCGGTCCGACCATCGGCCCCGCCGTCCCCGCCCCGCCGCCCGGTCCACCGTCCGACCCCAAGGGGTACCGCGAGCGCTGCGTCCGGCCCCTCGGCCGTACCCACCGGGTCGCCGGCACCGGGCAACACGCCGGAGGGCACGCCCGCGCCGACCCCGACCCCGATGCCGACCGGCAGCCCGAGCGGTACGCCGAGCCCGACCGGCAGCCCCACGCCGACCGGCAGCCCGACCCCGAGTGGTACGCCGAGCCCGACGCCGACCCGCAGTCCCGAGCCCAGCGGCCCACCGTTTCCACGACCGACGAGACTGTCGGGGTCCGGGACTAACCTGCCGGTATGGCTGTGCCGTACAAGGTCTGCGTCGACTGCGCCGACCCCCATGTGCTGGCCGGGTTCTGGGCCGTCGCGCTGGACTACGTGGTCGAGGACCACTCGCCGCTGATCCGGCGGCTGCTCGATGCCGGCCTGGTGGGCGCGGACCAGACCCGTACCGTCGACGGGCGCCTCGCCTGGGTCAACGCCGCCGGGATCCGCGATCCGGAGGCGCCGGTCAACCCCGAGTCGGGTACGGGCCTGGGCGGGCGGCTGCTGTTCCAGGTCGTACCCGGGCCGAAGACCGTCAAGAACCGGATGCACCTGGACCTGCACGTCGGACCCGAACGCCGGGCGGAGGTCGTGGAGCGGCTGGTCGGCCTCGGTGGCTCCGTGCTCTGGGAAGGTCAGGAGGGCCCGAGTAGCTGGGTCACCATGGCCGACCCCGAGGGCAACGAGTTCTGCGTCGCCTGACCGAGCGGTTTCTCAGTTCCGGGCGTTGTACGCGGCCAGCCACTCCTCGACCGCGACCGGGTCGGCCAGGTCCACGCCCTCGGCGACCAGTTGGGCCGTCGCCTTGACCGCCGGGCTCTGCCGCTCCCCGGTGGTACACAGCCGGATGAACTCCGGCCGGAGCGCGTCCACCTTGTCCAGGGTCTCGGCGACCGCCGGTTCGGGCAGCCCGACCCGCCGGCCGGCCCAGGAGACCCAGGCGCTGAGTACGTCGGGCAGGGTGGCCGCGTCGTGCGGATCGAGCACCGCCCGGCCGTGTACCCACTCCAGCAGGAACGCCTCGACCGCGCGGGGACTCCAGCGCAGCGGGTCCCCGCCCCGGGCCTGCGCGAACTCCACACACAGCCCGAGCCCGTACCCGACCGCCTCCAGCTTGGCGCCGGCCGCCCGGTTCAGCCCGGACAGGCGGGCCTCGGGCGACTCCAGGAACGCACCGATCAGCTCGTCCGGCCGGGGTGCCTCGGCGGCCGGTTCGGCATCGTCGGGCAGCAGGGCCAGGCGGGCGCCGGCGAGGTACCGGTTGGCGCTCAGCGAGTCGGCCGGGGGCAGTTCCTCGGCGAGGTCGGTGGCCCGCAGGTACGCGCTGGCCGCCGCCCGTACCGAGGCCGGCGCGAGCGGCGCGTGCCAGGTCATCTCGTCGTCGTCGACACCGAGCTGGTCCAGCAGCGCGGCGGCGGGCGCGATCACCACCAGGTCGGTGACCAGCCCGACGGTGTGGTCGACCAGGAACACCACGGCGTGCTCGGGGCCGCCGAGCGGTTCGTCGTGGTACGCGAAGGTGGCCACGTACCCGGTCTGGTCGCCGTACCGGTCCCCGTACGCCCAGCCGCCCGTCGGTCGTACCGTGCCCAGCGCGTCACCCCACGGGGCGGCGTCGGTACGGGTGCCGGCGAGGATCGCCGCGACCACCCGGGCCGGTGCGGAGTCGGTCGCCGAAGCGGCGGTACCGAGGTCGGTGGCCAGCGCCTCGAAGGCCGGGCCGCGATCGGGTTCCAGGGCCGCGTACCCCCCGCCGAGCAGGGTCGACAGCGTCAGCTCGGCGTCGAGCGCGGTCGGTACCCGGGCGATGTCCCGCGCGCCGGAGAGCACCAGCTCGACGAGCGCGGGGGGAAGCGGGGATGCAGGCATGTCGCTGCCAATCTAACGCTGGACGGATTGGAGCGCCTCGCGCGCCTGGGCATAGCGGATCAGCAGCTCCCGGGTGGGTGCCGCGACGTACTCCCGGGTCAACCCCAGGACGGTGCGGCGCAGCGCGGCGCCGGCCCGCGCGCGGGCCTTGCGGGCGCCCACCGGCGCCAGCGCGATGGCCAGCACGGTGAGCAGCAGCCAGCCGACCGCGCCGCCGATGGTGAGCAGCGCCGGCCGGTCCGCGACGGTCAGCGGCTGCCCGTGCACCAGCGGAAGCGCCAGCCAGACCAGGCCGCCGAGCACGGCCAGCAGCGACAGCCACCGCAGGCCGCCGATCAGGCCGGCCCATCCGGGGGTACGCAGCTCCAGGTCGGTATCCGCGACGGTGTCCCGCAGCGCGGCGGGCAGCTCCGCGAGCCGGCCCCGGGCCGCCTGGGTGACCGCCTCAGCCCACGGTACGGGCAGTCCGTCGGCCAACGGCTCGGTGAAGTCCCGGATCGCGAGGCTGATCGCGCCCTCCTGCCCGGTGGCCGGCTCGGCGTCGAGTACCTCGTCCACCGGGTCGTACTCCGGACCGGGCAGCAGCCACCGGGCCCGGGCCGCCCGCCGCAGGTACGCCTCCCCGGCGGCCTCGGTGATCGCCGGTACCCCGGCGGCCGCGCCGAGCCCGTCGGCCAGCAACGCGACCCGGTCGGTGGACACCAGCTCGGGCCCGGCCGGGGGTCCGGCCAGGTCGGTCAGGTCCGCGCTCACCTCGTCGAGGTCGGCGGCCAGCCGGTACAGCGCGGCGGCCCGCGTGGAGACGGCGTACTCCAGGGTCTGGCGCAGCTGCCCGATGCCCGGCTGCGCGGCGGTCGCCGAGACCGCGAACACGGGGACCTCGGGCAGCCCGTCGTTGGCGAGCAGCTTGCGCAGGTCGGCGACGCACCGATCGGAGTCGACGGTACCCAGCCGGTCGGCCTGGGTGAGCACGACCACGCTCACGTCCCGGTGCTTGCGGAAGGCGCGCAGGTATCGGTCGTGGATCACCTGGTCGGCGTACTTCTGCGGGTCGGTCACCCAGACGATCAGGTCGACCAGGTCGAGCATCCGGTCGGCCTCGGCCCGGTTTCCGCGCCGATGCCGAGCCAGTCCAGCAGCGGCGCCGCCCCCAGCTCGCCCCACACGCAGGCGAACGCCTCGGCGGTGGTCGGTCGCCGGACCCCGACCCGGGACAGCTCCATCCCGGACAGCGCGTTGAACAGGCTGGACTTGCCGCTGCCGGTCGCCCCGGCCAGCGCGACGACGGTGTGCGCGCCGGACAGCCGCAGGCGGTCACCGGCCCGCATCGCCACCGCGCGGGCCTGGGCCAGCCGCTGCGCCGGCAGGATGCCCTCGGTGGAGATGACGAACCGGGTCAGCGCCTCGGTCCGGTCCACCAGCGCGTCCGGGTCGACCCGCCGTGCCTCGTCCACGCCGTCGACGGTCACGCCGTGGCCCCCGCGCTCAGGGCGGCCCGCAGCCGGGCCGCCCGGCCCGTGGTCGCGTCGACCGCCGCGAGCCGGCCGGTGAACCGCGCGGCGTCCGCGGCGAGCAGGTCCCGGACCCGCGCCAGCAGGTCTTCGCGGCCATGTTCGATGAGGGTACGCAGGGCGGAGTCGTTCAGGACCTGCGCGGCACCCGGCTCGGCGGCCTCCTCGGGCAGCTCCCCGCCGAGCACCCCGAGCATGATCAACAACCCGGTCACGTGTACCGCGTAAGGGATCCGCCGTCCGGTGTCCCCGCCGGCCAGCTCCAGTACCCTCTCCCGCCAGTCGCGGACCAGTGCCCGGCTGCGTTCGGTACGCCGTCCCGGCCGCTGCACCCCGGTCAGCAGGGCCGCTCCGGCCGGGTCAGCCGCCCAGCTCTCCCAGGTCCGGTCGGCCGCTCCGGCGGCGGCCTCGGCGATCAGGGTGACCAGCCCGCCGGCCAGCGCGCCCTGGAGCTTGCCGCCCGGCGGGGCCTTGCCGGTGACCGCCGCGCCGATCCGTTTGCGCCGCCCGGCGCGGGCCGCGACCGCCTCGTGGAACTCCCCACCGGCCACGAACTCCCGCCAGCGTCGCCGCGGCACTCTGCCGGTCCAGCGCCGTGGCCAGCTCCTCGGCGGTCCAGCGCAACGACGCCAGCGCCCCGCCCAGTGTGTCGCCGACCACCCGGACCCGCCCCGCCGGCTGCTCGGCGAGGCCGAACAGCCAGTCGCGCATCGGGATCACCCGGTCCTCGGGCACCATGCCCTGCCCGTCCAGCGCGACCTCGGGCAGGACGAACAGCTCGACCGCGGGCAGCCCCTCGGCGTCGAGCATCTCGCGCAGATGGCTGCCGATCTCCTCCTCCGCACCCTCGGGTACCCGGTTGAGGACGACAGCCAGCCGGGTACCCCGGTCCCGGGCGGTACGCAGCGCGTCCCACGGCACCGCGTCGGCGTACCGGCTGGCCGTGGTGACGAACAGCCACAGGTCGGCCGCACCGAGTACCTGGGCGGCGATCTCCCGGTTGGCCGCGTCGACCGAGTCGATGTCCGGCGCGTCCAGCAGCCCCAGCCCCCGGGGCAACCCGGTGGCGGAGATCACCCGCAGCATCCCGAGCGTGGTGGCCAGCCCGGTCGTCCGGGGCAGGCCCGGCAGCAG
>VAXX01000359.1 GCA_005885115.1 Actinomycetota bacterium
CGAGCGGGCCGGCACGGTCGGCGCGGGGCTGCGGGACCAGCAGGCGTTCGCCGGGCAGTCCGCGGTCGACGTCTTCCGGGACACCCCGGCCGACCAGTTGCTGACCGGCCTGCGGGGCAAGGACGTCATCGTCGCCTTCGTGGAGAGCTACGGGCGGGTGGCGGTGCGGGATCCGCAGTTCGCGCCGGCCGTCAGCGCGCTGCTCGCCGACGGGGACCAGCGGCTGCGCGCCGCCGGGTACGCCTCCCGCAGCGCGTACGTCACGTCGCCGACCTTCGGCGGCGGAAGCTGGCTGGCCCACTCGACGTTGCAGTCCGGCCTGTGGATCAACAACCAGCAGCGGTACAACAACCTGCTCGCCAGCGACCGGCTGACCCTCAACCGGGCGTTCGACAAGGCCGGCTGGCGCACCGTCGACGTCGTACCGGCCGTGAACCGGGCCTGGCCCGAGGGCGGCTTCTACGGCTTCAACCAGATCTACACCGTGCAGAACCTCGGGTACCGGGGCCCGACGTTCAACTTCTCCTCGATGCCCGACCAGTACACGATGTCCTTCTTCCAGCGCACCGAGCGCGCCCCCGGCCACCGGCCGGTGATGGCCGAGATCGACCTGCTCTCCAGCCACTCGCCGTGGGCGCCGCTGCCGCACCTGAGGACCTGGAACGACATCGGGGACGGTTCGGTGTTCCGTGGCCTGCCCTCGACCGACGACCAGCCGGGCGTGGACCCGGCCCGGATCCGCACCGCGTACCTGCACTCCATCGAGTACTCGCTGAGCACGGTCATCTCCTACGTGCAGACCTACGGCGACGACAACCTCGTCCTGGTCTTCCTCGGCGACCACCAGCCCGCCTCGGTGGTCAGCGGCGACGGCGCCAGCCACGACGCGCCGATCACGATCGTCGCCCGCGACCACACCGTGCTGGACCGGATCTCCGGCTGGGGTTGGCAGGACGGCCTCGAGCCCGCTGCGCAGGCGCCGGTCTGGCGGATGGACACCTTCCGGGACCGGTTCCTGACCGCGTTCGGCCCGCCGACCCACTGACGACCAGACCAATGACATCCAGGTATACCCACGGGCATCACGAGTCGGTGCTGCGCTCGCACCGGTGGCGTACCGCGCAGAACTCGGCGGCGTACCTCCTGCCGCATCTCGCCCCCGACCTGAGGCTGCTCGACGTCGGCTGCGGACCCGGCACCATCACCGTCGACCTCGCTACCCGGGTGGCGCGGGTGACCGCCGTCGAGGTCACCGACGAGACGCTCCAGCTCGCGCGGACGCAGGCCCGGTCCGCTGGCCGCGAGAATGTCGACTTCGTGGTCGCCGACGTACATGCGCTGGACTTCCCGGACGGGACCTTCGACGTCGTCCATGCCCACCAGGTACTCCAGCATCTGGCCGACCCGGAACGGGCGCTTCGGGAGATGCGCCGGGTATGCCGACCCGGCGGGATCGTCGCCGCCCGGGACAGCGACTACGCCGCGTTCACCTGGTTCCCGGAGGTACCCGAACTGGACGAGTGGCTGGCCCTCTACCGGGTCGCCGCCCGCGCCAACGGCGGCGAGCCCGACGCCGGCCGGCGCCTGCTGTCGTGGGCGTACGCCGCCGGGTTCACCGAGGTCACCGCGACCGCGAGCACCTGGTGCTTCGCCACGGCCGCGGACCGCGAATGGTGGGGCGGCATGTGGGCCGAACGGATCGTGCACTCGGCGCTGGCCCGGCAACTGCGGGACTCCCGCGCCGCGACGGCCGACGACCTCACCCGCATCTCCACCGGCTGGCGGGAGTGGGCACACGCGCCGGACGGGTGGTTCGCCGTCCTGCACGGCGAGATCCTCTGTCGCGCCTGAGCGGCCGGGACAACCGGTTGGGCCGTCAGCTGGTCGCGGCCTAGGTGCCGTAGCGGGCGCGGACGGCGGCCGGGGTCTCGACCGGGTGCCCGGAGTCCAGGGCGAGGGCGAGCCGGACGTACTGCGCCTCCGCCCAGTTCAACGGCGCCGCCGAACCGGTCGCCTGGCCGAAGGTGAAGCCGAACTGGTCGGGCCGGTCCCAGACCTGTTCGGGGATCAGGTACCCGGCGTCCGCGGCACCGGCCATCGTCTGCAGGTACGCCGTGGCGGGGTGGCCGGCGGCCAGCTCGTACTCGCCGCGCTCGCCGGACAGCAGCGGCCAGAGCCGCCCGGTACGGGAGGCGTGCCCGCTGGGCCAGCCGGTACCGTCGGCCTGGCTCTCCCCGTACG
>VAXX01000113.1 GCA_005885115.1 Actinomycetota bacterium
CTTCGGCCGGGCCCGGAACATCTGCAGCATCCGGTCGGTCACCGCGTACCCGCCGACCACGTTCGCGGTCGCGAAGGCCATCGCCACGAACGCCAGCAGGTAGCCGACCCAGTCGTGCGCGGTCGAGGCGATCAGCATCGCGCCGACGATGACGATGCCGTGGATCGAGTTCGCGCCCGACATCAGCGGGGTGTGCAGGGTCGCCGGGACCTTGCTGATGACCTCGAACCCGACCAGCAGGGCGAGTACGAAGACGGTCAGGTCGAACAGCAGATCAGCGCTCACGAGAGGGCGCTCCTCACGGTGGGGTTCACGATCGCGCCGTCGTGGGTGACCACGACGGCGGCCTGGATCTCGTCGGCCACGTCGATGGCCGGGGCGCCCTCGGGCAGCAGGTGCGCGACCAGGGCACTGACATTGCGCGCGTACGCGGCGGAGGCGCCGGGCGCCATCGCGGCGGGCAGGTTGCCGGCGCCGACGACGGTCACCCCGTCCGCGACCACGATGGTACGGTCCGGGACCGACCCTTCCACGTTGCCGCCCAGCGGTCCGGCGGCCAGGTCCACGACGACCGACCCGGGGCGCATCCCCTTGAGCGCCTCCTGGGTCACCAGTTGCGGCGGGCGCCGCCCGGGTACCTGCGCCGTGGTGATCACCACGTCGAAGTCGCCGATCCGCTCCTGCAGCGCCTCCTGCTGGGCGGCCCGTTCCTCGTCGGTCAGGGCCCGGGCGTACCCGCCCTCGCCCTTGCCCTCGGCGACCGCGGCCAGCTCCAGGAACCGGGCGCCGACCGACCGTACCTCGTCCCGGGTCTCCGGCCGGATGTCGTACCCGGTGACGACGGCGCCGAGCCGGCGGACGGTACCGATCGCGGACAGCCCCGCGACCCCGACCCCGAGCACGAGCACCTGGGCCGGCTTGGCGGTTCCGGCGGCGGTCATCAGCATCGGGAAGTACGACCCGTACGTGTCGGCCGCGAGCACCGCCGCCTTGTACCCGGCGATGTTGGCCTGCGAGGTCAGCGCGTCCATCGACTGCGCCCGGCTCAGCGTACGGGGCAGCAGGTCCAGGCTCACCGTGGTGACCCCGCGCTCCACCCAGGCGGCCACCTGCTCCTTGTTGCCGAACGGGTTGAGCAGCCCGATCAGGACCTGCCCGGCCTTGAGCCGGGTCGGGTCGGGCGGTTGGACACACAGCAGCACCTCGGCCGCGTATACCGCGTCGGGCTCGGTGACCGTCGCGCCGGCCTCGACGTACGCGCTGTCGGGCAGGAACGCCCCCGCCCCCGCCTCGGTCTCCACCAGCACCTCGACGCCGAGCTGCCGCAGCCGGGACACCACCGCGGGGACCGCGGCGACCCGCCGCTCCCCAGGGGCGGTCTCCCGCACCACACCTATCCGTACCGCCGCCACGGCGTTCTCCCTCCCGAACCGGCTGGTCAACAGCGTCAGCCTGGTCGATCCGTACCGTAACGGTAGCTGGCCTGCCACCCGATCCGCCCGGTACCTCGGTCCCGGTGCCGACGCCGGAAAGGGTCGCATGCTGGAGCCGTTCGGCGACATGGGGTTGTGGCGGGGACCACGCTTGTACCCGACGGAAACCTTCGTTGACACCCGATATCCGGTCCGCCTAGCGTCTTGCAACGCTGACGCGCAGTGAACCGAGGGCCGCGGGTCGGCCGGCGCAGGGACGCGCCACCGTTACGCTGCGTCCACGCCGCCGGTCGGAGTCCCCTCCGGCCGAGCGCCGAAGCGGTGCCCTCGCTCGATCGGGAGGGCCGTCATGTCCGCAGGGCCGCGCAGGCTATCGAGATTGTTCCAGAAGGTCCGTAGCCGGCGGGGGCTCGCGCTGGTCACCGCCGCCGCCGTGGCGCTGGTCGGGGCCCAGATAGCCGCCGCGACCATCGCGTCGGCCGCCGACCCGTTGATCTCCCAGGGCAAGCCGGTACTGGCCTCCAGCGAGGGCGGTACCGCCTACGTGGCGAAGAACGCCGTCGACGGCAGCACCACCACCCGGTGGGCCAGCGTCTCCCACGTCGATCCCCAGTGGATCCGGATCGACCTGGGCGCGAAGCTGAACATCAGCAAGGTGGAGCTGGTGTGGGACCTGTCCTGCGCCAAGGCGTACCAGATCCAGGTGTCCAGCGACGGGACGACCTTCAGCACCGCGTTCAGCACCACCACCGGCGCGGGCGGGACCGAGGACATCACCGTCAAGGCCACCGGCCGGTACGTGCGGATGTTCGGCACCGTACGCTGCCGGGACTCGGGCTACTCGCTGCAGGAGTTCAAGGTGTACGGCGGCCCGGTCACCTCGCCGAGCCCGTCGCACAGCCCCTCGCCGAGCCCCTCGGCCGCCGGCAATGCCGTGGACGGCAGCACCGCGACCAGTTGGACCAGCGTGTCCGGCGTCGACCCGCAGTGGCTGCGGGTCGACCTCGGCGCCGGGTACCAGGTCAGCAAGGTGACCCTGGTCTGGGGCGCGGCCTGTGCCAAGGCGTACCAGATCCAGGTGTCCGACGACGGCCAGACCTTCACCAACGTCTTCCTCACCACCTCGGCCAGCGGCGGTACGGAGAACCTCCCGCTCCAGGCCACCGGCCGGTACGTGCGGATGTTCGGCACCCAGCGGTGCAGTACGGCCGGCTACTCGGTCGTCGAGTTCAAGGTGTACGGCGTCGTCGCGCCGGTACCGAAGTGGCTGTCCAAGGGCAAGCCGGTGCTCTCCTCCGGCGACTTCGACACCGCCCACCCGGCGACCAACGCGGTCGACGGCAACACCACGACGGCGTGGCAGAGCAACGTCTCCACCCCCGACAACGACCAGCCGCAGTGGGTCCGGGTCGACCTCGGCGCGGTATACCAGCTCTACAAGGTGCAGACCATCTGGGCCGACCCGCTGTGCTCGGCGGTGTACCGGATCCAGGTGTCCGACAACGACGTGGACTACAGCGACGAGTTCCAGAACCTGTCCGGCGCGGGCGGCACCGAGACGGTGTACCTCAACGCCACCGGCCGGTACGTCCGGCTGTGGAACACCACGCCGTGCGGCACCAACACAAACATCGGGGTCAACGAGCTCAAGGTGTACGGCACCCCGCCGGTACCCGTCCCCGCGGTCGGTTCCATCTCGATCGGGAACCAGAACGGCGCGTTCCTCGCCGACTCGTACGGCGGCCTCTCGTACGGCATCGAGCAGCTCGGCCGGAACATCAACGCCGGCAACTACGCCCAGTACCTCAAGACCCTCGGCACCGGCGTGATGCGCTGGGGCGGCTCCACCGACGAGAACCTCTGGTGGACCTCGACCAACGAGCCGATGCCGACCTGGGCGGAGTTCACCCTGACCCCGGCCCACCTGCAGAAGCTGAACACACTCGCGGTGAACACCGGCTGGAAGGTGATCCTCGGGGTCAACCTCAAGCGCGGTGACGCGGCGCGGGCCGCCGACGAGGCCAAGTTCGCCAAGCAGATCCTCGGTCCGTCGGTCGGCCGGGTCGCGGCGGGCGACGTGTTCCTCAAGGACTTCACCAGCCGCCAGCTCGGGCACTCCGACGTGGCGGTCCTCGCCTCGCACTTCTACCCGTCGTGCTCCCGTTCGGCCAGCAACGGGAAGATCAGCATCCCGACCCTGCTGTCGATGGACTGGCACAACCGGGAGCGGCTGCGCGCCGACCTGGTCGCCAGCCTCGCGGCGCAGTTGCAGGTACCGGGCATGATCACCGAGACGAACTCGGTGTCCTGCACGGGCCTCGCGGGCGTGAGCGACGTGTTCGCCGCCGCACTGTGGGGCGTCGACGAGATGATGTCGGTGGCCGAGGCCGGCAACGCCGGCATCAACCTGCACGGCGACCTCGGCACCTGCGACTCGCCGTTCTACAGCCCACTGTGCGCCCTGACCAAGCAGGACGACGCGGTGCTCAAGCTGACCGCGCGCCCGGTGTACTACGCCGAGCTGCTGACCCAGACCGTCGGTACCGGCTTCTTCCAGCCGGTGTCGAACAACGCCACCTCGGTCGTGCGGGCGTACGCGATCCGCAACGGCACCCGGCTGCGGCTGGTCCTGGTCAACGTCAGCGACCCGGCCACCAGCACGGCGTACCCGGTGAACATCAGCCTCGGCGGGGCGTTCACCCATGGTGACTTCTACCGGCTCAGCGGCCCCTCGCTGGACGCGACCACCGGCATCACCCTGGGCGGCAAGGCGATGAACGCCGACGGCACCTTCGCCGGCCCCACCCACACCGCACTCACGGTGAAGGGCAGCACCCTGTCGCTGAACCTGCCCGCGGGCAGCGCCACGGTCGTCACCCTCACCCCCTGAGCCCTCACCCCCTGAGCCGCCCACCGGGCCGGGCCGACCGCCGCGAGGCGGGGAGCCCGGCCCGTTCCATGCGCGCGGGTGCATTTGATAATGGAACCGGTTTTCGTTAACGTCTTGAGTATGTCCCCGATCGTCCGATCCCGCTGGGTCGCCGCCGCCGCCGCGGCCCTCGCGCTCGCGCTGACCGGCTGCTCCACGAAACCGACCACCGCCGCGAACGGCTCCGGCACGGTCACCGTGGTCGCCGCCGAGAACTTCTGGGGGAGCCTCGCCGAGCAGCTCGGCGGCGCGCACGCCAGGGTCACCAGCATCATCGACAACCCGGACGCCGACCCGCACGACTACGAGGCCACCGCCGCGGACGGCCGGGCGGTCGCCGCTGCGGGGCTGGTTCTGGTCAACGGGGTCGGCTACGACGCCTGGGCGGACAAGCTGGTCGCGGCGAACCCGTCCAGCACCCGGACCGTCCTCAACGTGGGCGACCTGGTCGGGGTCAAGGAGGGCGACAACCCCCACCGGTGGTACAACCCCGCGAACGTCCGCACGGTGATCGACCGGATCACCGCCGACTACAAGAGGCTCGACCCGGTCGACGCCGCGTTCTTCGACCACCAGCACGACACGGTGCTGAGGACCAACCTCAAGGGGTACGCCGACGCGATCGACCGGATCAGGGCGACGTACGCGGGTACCCCGGTCGGGGCCTCGGAGTCGATCTTCGCGATGCTCGCCCCGGCGCTCGGGCTCACCCTGCTGACCCCCGCGTCGTTCCTCACCGCGATCAGCGAGGGCACCGACCCGACCGCCGCGGACAAGGCCACCATCGACGCCCAGATCAGGACCAGACAGATCCGGGTGTACGTCTACAACAGCCAGAACGCCACGCCCGACGTGCAGGCGCAGGTCAACGAGGCCCGGCAGGCCGGGATCGCGGTCACCACGATCACCGAGACGCTGACCCCGGCCGGCGCCTCGTTCCAGGACTGGCAGGTGGCCCAGCTCGCCGCGTTGGAACGGGCGCTGGCCCAGGCGACCGTAAGGTAGCCACATGTCGACCGCCCCACGCCAGAGCGCCGCGACGCGCGTCACCGGTGCCCGGGTACCCGACGAGCCCACCGCCCGTCCGGCCCTGGTGGAGATCGTCGACGCCACCGTCGTGCTCGGTGGTCGTACCGTCTGGTCCGGGGTCGGCGCCACGATCGCACCCGGCGAGTTCGTGGCCATCCTCGGGCCCAACGGCGTCGGGAAGTCCACGCTGCTCAAGGCGGTCCTTGGCCTGGTACCGCTGGCCCGGGGCACGGTACGGCTGCTCGGCCGCCCGCCCGGGCAGGCCAACCACGACGTCGGGTACCTGCCGCAGCGACGCAGCTTCGACGCGTCCCTGCGGATCCGGGGCCTGGACGTGGTACGCCTCGGGCTCGACGGGGACCGGTGGGGCCTGCCGCTGCCGGGTCCCCGCTCCCGGGCCGCCGCCGCCCGGGTCCGTGAACTGGTTGACCTGGTCGGTGCCGGCGGGTACGCCCACCGGCCGATCGGCCAGCTCTCCGGTGGTGAGCAGCAGCGGCTGCTGATCGCCCAGGCGCTCGCCCGTCGGCCCCGGCTGCTCATGCTCGACGAGCCGCTGGACAGCCTCGACCTGCCCAACCAGGCCGGGGTGGCCGCCCTGATCAGCCAGATCTGCCGCACCGAAGGCGTCGCCGTGATGATCGTCGCGCACGACGTGAACCCGATCCTGAGCTACCTGGACCGGGTGATCTACCTCGGCCAGGGTGGCGCCGTCTCGGGTACGCCCGGCGAGGTGATCACCGCCGCCACCCTGACCCGGCTGTACGGGACGCCGATCGAGGTGCTGTCCACCTCCGACGGGCGGCTGGTCGTGGTCGGGCAGCCCGAGGCCCCGGCCCTGCACACCGACCGCCACCCGGAGCACGCGTGACCGGTACGTTCACCTGGAACCTGCTCGCCGACATCCGGGACATGTGGGCGTACGACGCGATGGTCAACGCGTTCCGGGCCGGCACCATCGTCGCCGTCCTCGCGGCGCTCGTCGGGTGGTTCATGGTGCTGCGCCGGCAGAGCTTCGCCGGGCACACGCTGGCGCTGGTCGGCTTCCCGGGAGCTGCCGGGGCCGTCTGGCTCGGGCTGTCGGTCACCCTCGGGTACTTCACGTTCTGCCTGGCCGCGGCCCTGGTGATCGCCGCGCTGCGCACCGGGGGCCGGCGCGGGTACAGCGAGGAGTCCGCCGTCATCGGCACCGTACAGGCGTTCGCGCTGGCCACCGGGATGCTGTTCGTCAGCCTGTACAAGGGCTTCCTCAACGGCACCACCGAGCTGCTGTTCGGCGCCTTCACCGGGATCACCGCCGATCAGGTGACCGTGCTGGCCGGTGTCGCCGTCGTGGTCCTCGCCGTGCTCGCCGTCATCGGCCGGCCGCTGCTGTTCGCGTCGGTCGACACCGATGTGGCGCGCGCCCACGGCGTACCCTCCCGGGTCCTGGACACGGTGTTCCTGCTGTTGCTGGGCGCCGCGGCCGCCGAGGCCAGCCAGATCACCGGCGCGCTGCTGGTCTTCGCCCTGCTGGTGCTGCCCCCGGCCACGGCGCAGCTCGTCACCGCCCGGCCCGGTCGGAGCCTGGCCGTATCCGTCGGGCTCGCCGTACTGGTCGTCTGGGTGGCGCTGTTCGTCGGCTACTACTCGCCGTACCCGATCGGGTTCTGGGTCACCACCACCGCGTTCGGGGCGTACGCGCTGACCTCGGTCCTCACCGGGCGGACCCGCTCGATCCCGCGACGGGCGGCGGCGTGATGCTCGCTCAGCCGTTCATGCAGCACGCCTTCCTCGGCGGTACCGCCGTGGCGCTGGCCGCCGGACTCGTCGGCTACTTCCTGGTCCTACGGGCCCAGGTGTTCACCGCCGACGCGCTGTCCCACGTCGCCTTCACCGGGGCGCTCGCCGCCCTGGCCGCCGGGCTGGACGCCCGGCTCGGGCTGTTCGCCATCACGGTCCTGGTCGCGCTCGGCATGGGTACCCTGGGCCGCCAGGCCCGCCCCGACGACGTGGTCATCGGCGGCGTGTTCGCCTGGGTACTCGGGCTCGGCGTGTTCTTCCTGCGCCTGTACACCAGCACCCGCAGCGGTACCGGCAACGGCTCGGCGGGGGTGAGCGTGCTGTTCGGCTCGATCCTCGGCCTGTCCGCGTCCCGGGCGCTGACCACCGCGCTGATCGCGCTGCTCGTCTGCGCGGTCCTGGTGGTGATCGCCCGGCCGCTGCTGTTCGCCAGCGTGGACGAGAACGTCGCCGCCGCCCGTGGCGTACCCGTCCGGCTGCTCGGCTTCGGGTTCCTCGCCCTGGTCGGCACCACGGCGGCGGAGGCCACCCAGGTCGTCGGCGCCCTGCTGATCCTGGGCCTGCTCGCCGCGCCGGCCGGGGCGGCGAGCAGGCTGACCACCCGCCCGCTGCCGGCTCTGGGCCTGTCCGCCGCGATCGCGGTGGCCAGCGTCTGGCTCGGGCTCACCGCGAGCTACCTGGTCGCCGTGCCGCCCAGCTTCGCGATCCTGGCCGTCGCCACCCTGTGCTACCTCGGCACCGTCGCCGTCCAGCGGCTGCGCCGGGGGTCGGCCGTCCAGCCTGTCTGACGCGTACCGCCGGCTTGCCCAAGCCGGCACACTGGATGAGGATCGGGGCCGGCGACAGGGGGTTGGATGGAACCGGGAGAGGCCTATCTGAGCCTGCTCGACGGGCTGCGCGGCGCCGTGGATTCCGACACCGAACCGCGGCGCCTGGTCGACCGGGCCGCGGGCCTGCTCGCCGGTCGGGTCGGCTGTCCGGTCCGGGAGGCGCAGAGCCACCTGCTGCGCATCGCCGAGGAGCAGGAGCGCGACCCGGCCGAGGTGGCCGCCGACGTCCTGGCCATCCTGGACGCGCCGGCCAGCCCCGGTGCGGCGAGCCGGGTACGCGCCGTGGTGCAGGACGCGCTGCGGCCGCGCCCGGCGGACGTGTTCGGCGTACCGGACGACCGCGAACCGCCGCTGCGCCCCGGTACCGTCCAGGAGATCGTGCACGGCCTCCCCGGGGCGCACTCGTGGCTGGTGCCGGTGCGGGACGAGGCCGGCGGGGTGCTCGATTTCGTCACCCAGGCGGCGAGCCCGGAGGCGGTCGACGTGGCCGGCCGGCGGGGCCCGCACATGGTCGGGGTACGCGTTCTCGACGCGTACCCCACGGTCAAGGGCGGTCCGATCTGGGAGGCGTACCTCCAGACCCTCGCCGACGGGCTGCCCGCCGGTGCAGCACGGGCGTGGCGACCACGGTCACCACGAGGTTCACCACGAGGGCGAGGACTCCGGCGTACACCGCCGCGGAGGTGTGCAGGCCGAGGTGGGACAGCGGCCAGGCGGAGCCGCCGAAGTGGGCCCGGAGGACGGTGTGCCCGTCGGCGCCGCCGAGCTGGGGGATCTGGTACAGCATGAGCAGGCCGGTGATGAGCCCGGCGACCAGGCCGCCGGCCAGTGCCCAGCGGTGCGCCCAGGCGCTGCGCAGGCCGAGGGCGAAGGCGGGCAGGGTCTGCAGGATCAGTACGCCGCCGACGAGCTGCATGTCGATGGCGAACTGGGTGTTGAACAGCGCGATCACCAGCAGCGCGCCGAGCTTCGTGGTCAGCGAGGCGGTCCGGCTGACCCGGGCCTCCCGCGCCGGCGTGGCGTCCGGTCGGATGAACACCCGGTAGATGTCGCGGGTGAACAGGTTCGCCGAGCCGATCGACATGATCGCCGCCGGTACCATCGCCCCGACCCCGATCGCCGCCAGGGCCAGCCCGCTGGACCAGGCCGGGAAGGCCGAGTCGAGCAGCCGCGGGACGATCGTGTTGCGGTCGCCCCCGATGGGCTGTACGCCGGCTGAGATCGCCGCGTACCCGAGCAGCGCGAGGAACCCCAGCATCAGCGTGTAGACCGGCAGGGCCACCAGGTTGCGCTTGATGGTGTTGCGGTTGCGCGCGGCCAGCGTCCCGGTCAGCGTGTGCGGGTACACCGGCTCGGCGGCGGTCTGCTGGTCGGCTGGAACCGGCATGACGAGCAGGCCCGCCAGGAGGAACGGATCGCGCAGACCGAACGGCTGGGCAACCTGGGCTGGGGCGAATGGGACCTGGTCACCGGCCACGTGGTGTGGTCCGCGGGGCTGTACCGGATCTACGAGCGGAACCCGGCCGACGGCCCGTTGTCCACCGACGCGGCGTCCGAGCTGATCCTGCCCGAGGACCAGCCGCTGCGGATCCAGGCGATGACCGCGTTCGCGGCCGGCGACACCGCCGACGTGACGTTCCGGATCCGGGTCGGCGAGCGGGTCAAGCACGTCCGCTCGGTGGTGGACGCGGTACGCGACGCGACCGGGCGCCCGTTGAAGATCTACGGCATCGTCCAGGACGTCACCGCGCGGGAGACCGCCCGGGTACGCCTGGCCGACGTGGAACGGCAGTTGCACGAGCACCAGCGCACACTCGCCGCCGAGCACCGGATGGCAATGCGGTTGCAGCAGATCATCCTGCCGATCCCGGATGCGCCGGTGGACCTGCCCGGGCTGCGGGTCGCGGTGCGGTACCTGCCCGCGGAGCGGGCCAGCCAGGTCGGCGGGGACTGGTTCCACGCGGCCGAGGTGGCCGGCGGTGGCGTCCTGCTGGCGGTCGGTGACGTGGCCGGCCACGGGATCCAGGCCGCGACGACGATGGCGCAGCTCCGGCACGCGCTGGCCGCCCTCGCGGTGACCACCACGAGCGATCCGGCGGCGCTGCTGGGCCACCTCAACCACTTGCTGTGCGCCGGTGGTGTCGCCGCCGACACGGCGACCGTGGTGATCGCCCGCTACCAGCCGGACAGCCACACCCTGACCTGGGCGCTGGCCGGCCATCCGGCGCCGTTGCGCACCCGGGACGGGGTCACCACCGAGCTGCCCCGGCCGCGTGGACCGCTGCTGGGGGTACTCGCGGACGCGGAGTACGAGAACGCCTCGATCTCCTTCGAGCCCGGTGACCTGCTGGTGCTCT
Source organism: Actinomycetota bacterium (assembly GCA_005885115.1). Lineage (GTDB taxonomy): Bacteria > Actinomycetota > Actinomycetes > Mycobacteriales > Micromonosporaceae > AC-43. The sequence goes on from VAXX01000113.1 coordinate 10,358, forward strand.
ACACCGACGGGCTGGTCGAGAACCGTACCCAGGGCCTCGGCGACGGCCTCGCGCCGGTCATCGCCACCCTCAACCGGATCACCGCGGCGGGTAGCCCGCAGCCCCTGGCCGACCTGCTCGGCCAGTTGCACCGCGCCAACCCCGACGACGACACCTGCATCCTCGCCGCCCGCCCGCTACCCGGTCGGGTACCCGCGCCACCGACCGACCCGGTGCCGGGACAGCTGTTCCAGCGCGAGTTCGACCTCGGTTCGCTGGTACCGCTGCGGCACGACATCACCCGGCACAGCGCCGACGCCGGCCTCGCCGACGCCGAGCTGCACTGGTTCGTCACCGCGGTCAACGAGATCATCACCAACGCGGTACGCCACGGTGGCGGCACCGGGCAGGTGGCCCTGTGGATCGAGGATGGCCGGCTGTACTGCCGGGTCGCCGATCAGGGCCCGGGTATCCCGCTGGCCCGGCAGCGTACCGACGTCCGGCCGGCCCCGGACTCGCTGGGCGGACGTGGGCTCTGGCTGGCCGGGCAGGGCTGCGAATCGGTGGTCATCGACAGCTCAGCCGCCGGTACCCGGGTGACGCTCTCCACCCTCATCCCCGGTCGGTAGCGAACGGTCAGACCCGGGTCGGCCGCTCCGCCGCCGTCCAGGTGCCCATCGACACCGGGTCGGCAGCGGGCAGCCGGGCCCCGTCGAGCAGCTCGGTCATGTGCTGTACGGACGCGTCGCCCTCATCCGCGACGTAGTGCTCGGGCCGGGTGGCGTCGACGCCGGCCGGTACCCCGAGCCGGTGCAGCACGGGCGTGGCGACCACGGTCACCACGAGGTTCACCACGAGGGCGAGGACTCCGGCGTACACCGCCGCGGAGGTGTGCAGGCCGAGGTGGGACAGCGGCCAGGCGGAGCCGCCGAAGTGGGCCCGGAGGACGGTGTGCCCGTCGGCGCCGCCGAGCTGGGGGATCTGGTACAGCATGAGCAGGCCGGTGATGAGCCCGGCGACCAGGCCGCCGGCCAGTGCCCAGCGGTGCGCCCAGGCGCTGCGCAGGCCGAGGGCGAAGGCGGGCAGGGTCTGCAGGATCAGTACGCCGCCGACGAGCTGCATGTCGATGGCGAACTGGGTGTTGAACAGCGCGATCACCAGCAGCGCGCCGAGCTTCGTGGTCAGCGAGGCGGTCCGGCTGACCCGGGCCTCCCGCGCCGGCGTGGCGTCCGGTCGGATGAACACCCGGTAGATGTCGCGGGTGAACAGGTTCGCCGAGCCGATCGACATGATCGCCGCCGGTACCATCGCCCCGACCCCGATCGCCGCCAGGGCCAGCCCGCTGGACCAGGCCGGGAAGGCCGAGTCGAGCAGCCGCGGGACGATCGTGTTGCGGTCGCCGCCGATGGGCTGCACGCCGGCCGAGATCGCGGCGTACCCGAGCAGCGCCAGGAACCCCAGCATCAGCGTGTAGACGGGCAGCGCCACCAGGTTGCGCTTGATGGTGTCGCGGTTGCGCGCGGCCAGCGTCCCGGTCAGCGTGTGCGGGTACAGGAACAGCGCGAACGCCGAGCCCACCGCGAGGGTGACGTAGCTGAGCTGGCCGGAGGGGGCCAGGGTGAGCCCGTCGGTCAGGTTCGGCGTCGCGGCGAACTTGGCGCCGGCCGAGTGGAACAGTTCCGCCCAGCCGCCCGAGGTGGTCACCACCATCAGGATTACGCCGAGGACGGTCCACATGATCAGGGCGTCCTTGATGATCGAGATCAGCGCCGGCCCGCGCAGGCCGGAGATGAAGGTGTACACCGCCAGTACCGCGAACGCGATGGTCAGCGGCCACGGCCCGGGTACCCCCATGACCCGGAACACCGCCTGGATACCGACCAGTTGCAGCGCGATGTACGGCATGGTGGCCAGGATGCCGGTGGCCGCCACGAGCAGCCCGAGCCCCGGCGAGCCGTACCGGTTGCGGACGAACTCGGCGGGGGTGACGTACCCGTTGACGTGCGCCACCGACCAGAAGCGGGGGAGCAGCACGAACAGCAGCGGATACAGGATCACCAGGAACGGGATCGCGAAGAAGCCCCCGGCGCCGATCCCGTACATCAACGTCGGTATCGCGACGAAGGTGTACGCCGTGTAGATGTCGCCGCTGAGCAGGAACCAGGTGACCCAGTTGCCGAAGGCGCGCCCGCCCAGCCCCCACTCCTCCAGGGTGTGGATGTTCTGCGGCCGCCGCCACCGGGCGGCGAGGAAGCCGACCACGGTGACGATCGCGAAGACCCCCGCGAAGACGCTGAACTGTACGTGGTGGGTGGCGAAGGTCGGCATGTCAGCTCCGCTTCCGGGTGGCCAGGTAGACGATCCCGATGACGCCAGGGCCACCGGTACGAGCAGCAGCCAGTGCCAGGCGGAGGCGTCGGCGAGCCGGGACCGGCCGGGGGCGGCCGGATGGGTCCACCGGGGCGGCTCCTCGGCCCGGTGGTGCGCCGGCCGGTGGGACACGCCGTTGTGCCGGTACGCGCCGTTGGTGGGGAACCGACCGTGGTACGTCGTCCCGGCCCCGGGTGCCGGCCGGTACCCCTGGTGCCACTCCTGGTGCTGACCCCGCTCAACCGGTTTCTCGAACACGGTGCACAAGCTGCCCGCCCCGCGTGGGCGCGGGCAATCGGCCCGTACCGAATCGGCGCTCAACGCGCCGGCCAGCGCGACCAACGGCACGGCGCCCGGCCCAGCGGTCGCACCGCGTGGTCGTCCGATCGGTCATTCCCGGGTCATCGGTTCCGTCGGTGTTGTTCCGGACCGCGGAGCGAAGTGTTGCGAAGCGGTATCAGAATCCGTGTCCTGATTACCGGGATCCACCCAGTTCGTCCCGTCGGACAGGGCGAAAAGTTCGATATTCCACGCGGCCGGGGGACGGTTGATAAATGTCAGGCTGTCTTCCTAACAATAGACGGCCGCGGTCGGGCGATGCGATAGTAAGCCACTTTTCCCATTACCCCGGAGAACGGCCACCCCATGAACCGGTACACCCGTGTCGCCGCTGTGTCCGCCGTGCTGGCGCTGGCGCTCGGTGGGATGAGCGCGGCCCACGCGCAGACGCCCACGCCGATCGCCGCCATCAACTTCCAGCCGGCCGCCTCACCCGTGCCCGCCGGGTACACCGCGGACACCGGCGCCGCCTTCGACGCCACCCGGGGGTACGGCTGGGTCCGGCAGGACAGCGTCGCCTCGGCCAGCCACGTGCCGCTGGACCTGACCCGCAACACCCGGGACCGGGCCCGGGCCGGGATCGACCAGCGGCTGAACACGATCATCCACATGCAGTACGGCGACTCCCCGCCGCCGTTGACCAAGGGTGAGGCCACGCCGGGCGCCTGGGAGTACGCGGTCCCGGCCGGCCGGTACACGGTCACGGTGTCCCGTCGCGGTGACCGACGGTCGGCTGACCGTCGACGCCATCGGCGGTACCAACACCAAGCTCAACTACGTCCAGATCACCAAGGTGGCCGACGACACCACGCCGCCGGCCACCCCGACCGGACTGACCGCCGCCGGCGGCGACAGCCAGGTCACCCTGTCCTGGACCGCGAACACCGACGCGGACCTGCTCGGGTACCGGGTCTACCGGCCGGCGGGTACGTTGATCTCCGGCGCCGCCCTGGTCACCCGGCCCGGCTTCGTGGACACCACGGCGGTCGACGGGACGGCGTACAGCTACGTGGTGACGGCGGTCGACTCCTCGGGCAACGAGTCGCCCGCGTCGGGTCCGGCCAGCGCGACGCCGGCCGCGTTCGCGCTCAAGGTGAACTTCGCCGACCAGGCCACGGCCGCCCCGGCCGGGTACGTGGCGGACTTCGGCGAGGCGTACGGGGCGCACGCCAACGGGTTCACGTACGGCTGGCTCCAGTTCGGTACCACCACTCCGGTCAGCCTGGTCGGCAACGGCCGCAACCGGGGCGCGGCCAGCGACCCCGACGTGCGCCTGGCCACCTTCGTCCACGCGCAGCTTCCGGCGACCACCGCCGGTGTGCACACGCCCGGCACCTGGGAGCTGGCCGTCCCGAACGGCGCCTACACGGTGACCGTCGCGGTGGGCGATGCCGGTACCGCGGTCAACAGCACCAACTACGTCAACGTCGAGGACCAGAACGCGATCGCCGCGTTCGTCCCCACCGCGTCGGTCAAGCACGCGACGGTGACCCGCACGGTGACCGTGACCGACGGCAACCTGACCGTGAGCCCGGCCTCCGGCACCAACACGAAGTTCGACTACGTCGACGTGGCCAGCGTGCCCGGCAGCGCCACCATCCCCTCGGTCCGCACCAGTACGCCGACCAACCTGGCGGTCAACGTCAGCACCACCGGCAGCGTCGTGGAGGACCTGCGGCTGCCCTCCGGCGGCGTGGACGCCTCGACCCTGACCTCGACCAGCGTCACGCTGACCAAGGTGGCGGACGGGACGGCGGTCGCCGCCAACGTGATCACCAGCGGCGGCGGCGACGTCATCAACCTGTCGCCGACCGCGCCGCTGGCCCCGAACACGCTGTACCGCTTCGCCGTGACCTCGGCGGTACGCGACGTCAACGGGCACGCGTTCGCGCCGTACTCGATGGTGTTCACCACCGGCGCCACCGGTAGCCAGAGCGGGCCGGCCGCGTTCGAGAAGGCGGTGTCCGGCGCGGTGACCGCGATGTACACCAGCGTGGTCAAGGGGCCGGACGGCCGGCTGTACGCGGCCACCCTGGACGGGCACATCTACCGGTACCCGATCAACCCCGACGGTACCCTGGCCACCCCGACCGTGATCGACACCGTGCGTACCCACGCCAGCGCGGCCGGCCTGGCCGGTGCCCCGAACCGGACCATCGTCGGCCTGGCGTTCGACCCGGCCGCCACGCCGGCCAACCCGATCCTGTGGATCAGCGACAACTACGAGTTCGTCGGCACCTTCGACGTACCCGACTACTCCAGCCACCTCGCCAAGCTGACCGGTCCGGACCTGTCCACGTACACCGACGTGGTCACCAACCTGCCCCGGTCGGTCAAGGACCACGAGACGAACTCGATCGCGTTCGGCCCGGACGGTGCGCTGTACTTCGCCCAGGGCGCCAACAACGCGA
>VAXX01000360.1 GCA_005885115.1 Actinomycetota bacterium
GCCGATGCTGGCCCGGGGCGAGTTGCGGATGGTCGGCGCGACCACGCTGGACGAGTACCGCGAGCACATCGAGAAGGACCCGGCGCTGGAGCGGCGCTTCCAGCCGGTACTGGTCGGCGAGCCGTCCGTCGAGGACACCATCGGCATCCTGCGCGGGCTCAAGGAGCGGTACGAGGTCCACCACGGGGTACGGATCACCGATGCCGCGCTGGTCGCGGCCGCCGGGCTGTCCGACCGGTACATCGCCGACCGGTTCCTGCCGGACAAGGCGATCGACCTGGTGGACGAGGCCGCGTCCCGGCTGCGCATGGAGATCGACTCACGCCCGGTGGAGGTGGACGAGATCGAGCGGGCGGTACGCCGCCTGGAGATCGAGGAGATGGCACTGGCCAAGGAGCCCGACCCGGCCTCGGCGCAGCGGCTGGAGCGGCTGCGCAAGGAGCTGGCCGACAAGCGCGAGCAGTTGACCGCGCTGTCCGAGCGCTGGCGCAACGAGAAGGACCACATCGCGCGGATCTCGTCGGTCAAGGAGCAGCTGGAGACGCTGCGCGGCGAGGCCGAGCGGGCCGAGCGCGACCTGGACCTGGGCCGCGCTTCCGAGCTGCGGTACGGGCGGATCCCGGCCCTGGAGCGGGAGCTGGCCACCGCCGAGGCGGAGCTGGCCGTGCTCCAGGCCAACGGCGCCATGCTCAAGGAGGAGGTCGGCGTCGACGACATCGCCGCCGTGGTCGCCTCGTGGACCGGCATCCCGGCCGGCCGGATGATGGAGGGCGAGACCACCAAGCTGCTGCGGATGGAGGAGTCCCTCCAGTCCCGGGTGATCGGCCAGGCCGAGGCGGTCATGGCGGTGTCCGACTCGGTACGCCGGGCCCGCGCCGGTATCGCCGACCCGGACCGGCCCACCGGCTCGTTCCTTTTCCTCGGCCCGACCGGCGTCGGCAAGACCGAGCTGGCCAAGGCGCTGGCCGAGTTCCTGTTCGACGACGAACGGGCGATGGTACGCATCGACATGAGCGAGTACGGCGAGAAGCACTCGGTGGCCCGGCTCGTCGGTGCCCCGCCCGGGTACGTCGGCTACGAGGAGGGTGGCCAGTTGACCGAGGCGGTCCGCCGGCGCCCGTACTCGGTGATCCTGCTGGACGAGGTGGAGAAGGCCCACCCGGACGTGTTCGACGTACTCCTGCAGGTACTCGATGACGGTCGGCTGACCGACGGCCAGGGCCGTACCGTCGACTTCCGCAACGCGATCCTGATCCTGACCTCCAACCTCGGCTCGACCGTCATCGCCGATCCGACACTGACCGAGGAACAGCGCCGGGACGCGGTGATGGCCGTCGTCCGGGGCCACTTCAAGCCCGAGTTCCTCAACCGGCTGGACGACATCGTGGTCTTCCACGGGCTGTCCACACTCGACCTGAAGTCCATTGTGGACATCCAGCTCGACCGGCTGGCGCGGCGGCTGGCCGACCGGCGGCTGGTGCTGCAGGTGACCGACCCGGCCCGGGACTGGCTGGCCAGCCACGGGTACGACCCGATCTACGGGGCCCGGCCGCTGCGCCGGCTGATCCAGACGGCGATCGGCGACCGGCTGGCCAAGGCGCTGCTGTCCGGCGAGATCCGCGACGGCGACCCGGTCCTGGTGGATCTCAGCGAGGCCAAGGACGGGCTCGTGGTCACCAGCGGGTGAGCCGGGCCCGGCGAGTTGCCCGATCGGGGTCGCGGGGGCCGCTCCAGGCGGCTAGCGTGTGCGCGAGATTCCTTCGAGGGGGAGACCGCCGTGTCGTACGAGGTTCCGCAGCAGCGCCGGCCCGGGGCCGTCACCGCCGCCGCGTATCTGCTGTTCCTGGTCGCCGTCCTGATCGTGGTCGACGCGGTCATCTCCATCGTGACCGCCGGCGCCGTGGCGGACGCGACCCGCAAGGCTTATGCGTCGGCCGGGTTGCCCACGACCCAGACGGGGTTCACCCAGGGGACCGCGATCTTCGGTGGTGTCTTCTACCTCCTGCTCGCGGTCGGGCTTGGCGTGCTTGGGGTACTTGACCTGCGTGGAAAGAACCCGGCCCGGATCGTCACCTGGGTCGTCGGTGGACTCGGAGTGCTGTGCTTCTGCCTCGGAGCCGTCGGCAGCGCGGTGGGTGGAAGCCTGCTCAGCGGCCTCCCGAAGGCCCGCAACGGGGTCAGCGCCGCAGACCTCGCCAAGCAGATCCAGGACGCGCAGCCGAGCTGGCTCCAACCGACTCAAACGACCCTCGCGATCATCAATCTGCTCGCACTCATCCTCGTGATCATCCTGCTCGCCCTACCCGCGTCGAACGCGTACTTCCGGCGACCGGCCGCGCCCACCATTGACCCCGGCGTCCCGACCTATCCGCCGCCGTACGGCCAGCCGCCGCAGTACGGCCAGCCCCCGGCCCCGGGCCAGCCGCCCTACGACGCCCCGCCGTCCGCGTAGCCGTGCCGCTCGCCCTGGTCACCGGAGCGACCGCCGGCATCGGTGCCGCCTTCGCCCGTACCCTGGCCGGGCAGGGGTACGACCTGGTGCTGGTCGCCCGGGACGCGGCGCGCCTGTCGGCGCTCGCCGACGAACTGAGCACGGCGCACGGGATCAGCGGCACGGCGCTACCGGCCGACCTGTCCACGCTGGACGGGTGCGCGCTGGTCGAGCGGCGGCTCGCCGACCCCGGTACGCCGGTCGATCTGCTGGTCAACAACGCGGGCATCGGGCTCAACCGCTCGGTGCTCGCGTCCTCGACCGACGACCTGGACCGGCTGCTGGACCTGAACGTACGGGCGGTCCAGCGGCTGACTCACGCGGCGTTGACCGCGATGGTCCCGCGCCGGCAGGGGGCGGTGGTCAACGTCTCGTCGGTCGCCGGCTTCCTCGTCATGCCCGGCTCGACGTACTCGGCGAGCAAGGCCTGGGTGACCAACTTCAGCGAGTCGGTCGGGCTGCTCGCCCGCCGGCACGGGGTACGGGTCATGGCGCTGTGCCCCGGCTACGTCCGTACCGAGTTCCACGAGCGGGCCGGCATCGACAGCACGAAGATCCCCGGCTGGCTGTGGCTGTCGGCCGACGACGTCGTCCGGTACGGACTGCGGGACCTGCGCCGGGGCCTGTTGGTGAGCGTACCGGCGTGGCGGTACAAGGCGGCGGTGCTCGGCGCCCGGTACGTACCCCGGGCGATCTTCCGGCGCGCGGCCATGCGTACCGGTCGTCGGCTCGGCCGGTCGGAGCCGACGTAACGACGACCTGCGCAAACTGATCCTTGAGCTCGCTGTCGTACCCGGTCGGGTGATTCTGTCCTCCGGCGCCGAAGCGGATTACTACATCGACCTGCGTCGTCTCACGCTCCACCACGCCGCGGCGCCCCTCGTCGGCCGGGTCATGCTCGACCTGACCCGGCACTGGGACTACGCCGCGGTCGGCGGTCTGACCCTGGGCGCGGACCCGGTCGCGGCCGCGATGGTGCACGTCGCCGCAGGTCAGGGGCGTGCGCTGGACGGTTTCGTGGTCCGCAAGTCGGAGAAGACGCACGGGTTGCAGCGCCGGATCGAGGGGCCGGACGTTGCGGGCCGCCGGGTATTGGCGGTCGAAGATACCTCGACGACGGGTGGGAGCGTACTGAACGCAGTCGCCGCATTACGGGAGTCGGGCGCGGATGTCGTCGGTGTTGCGGTTATCGTCGATCGCGGTGCCGGGGACGCCGTACGATCCGTTGGGTTGGACTACCTATCCGCCTATTCGCTGACCGACCTCGGCCTCGCGGTCTGAAAAATTTGCCGATTCGGACCTGCGGATATGCAGGCGAATCAATGCTGTTGGTGGAAGGATGGAACACGTGGGAACAGCGTTGGCCGAAACAACTTTGCCTGCCATCTCGCCGCTAGGCGGCGAGCCGATTGAGCGCGCGGACGCGGAGCGTCTGGCGGGAGTGCTGAAGGCACTCGCCGACCCGGCCCGCCTGCGGCTGCTCAGTCTCATCCAGTCGGCTCCTGAGGGGGAAGCGTGCGTGTGTGACCTCACCGCGCCGCTTGGCCTCTCACAGCCCACTGTGAGCCACCACCTCCGCATCCTCACCGAGGCGGGGCTGCTTGAGCGGGAGAAGCGGGGTGTCTGGGCGTACTACCGCCTGGTGCCGACCGCGATCGGCGCGATCGCCGACCTGCTCACGCCGCCGCGTAAGCGCGCCACCAAGAAGGCGGCGCGCTAACCAACCGGTAATCACGTGCGCCGGTAGCCGCCGGCTGCGTGATGGGTTGCGGCCTGACTTACGCCAGGGCGACCTGGACCATGGTTCGGTGGTCGGTAGTGGCTCGCGCCAGTGCCGACCACCGAACCGTTTCAGCGCTGTCCGACCTCCTGCGCCGCCGCGGTCGCGTGCCGGCGCTCCCGCCGGCTGCGGTAGACCTCCACGAAGATCGGGATCATCGAGATCAGGATGATCAGCACGATCGCCGGCAGCAGGTAGATGTCGATCTGGTCCGGCGGGATCAGCTTCAGGATCTGCTTGGCCAGGTAGTACCCGGCGAGCAGGGCGCCGTCGGTCCAGACGAGGCCACCGACCAGGTTCCAGACGAAGAACTTCCGGGCGGGTACGCGCAGCACGCCGGCGACCGGGTTCAGGAACGTCCGTACGATCGGGATGAACCTCGCCAGGACGATCGCCTTGGCCGGCCCGAAGCGGACGAAGACCCGCTCGGCCTTGTCCACGTACTCCTGCTTGAACAGCCGCGAGTC
>VAXX01000361.1 GCA_005885115.1 Actinomycetota bacterium
GAGGAAGTCGGGGCCGACGAGTTTCAGGAAGCCGGCCGAGATCACCAGGTCCGGTTCGTACGCCGCCACCGACGCGGTCAACGCGCGATCCCAGTCGGCGCGGCTGGGATAGTCGGATACCCGATGCACGAACGTCGGTACGTCGTGCTTGGCCGCCCGGGTCAGTCCCTCGATGCCGTCCCGGTCGGCGCCCACGGCAACGACCCGCGCGCCGTACCCGGGGTCGGCGCAGGCGTCCAGGAGTGCCTGCAGATTGCTCCCGGAACCGGACACCAGGACCACCAACGCAGCCGCACCCACGCCCGTACCCTACCGGGCCGTATCCGCAGCTACCTGCGCAGGTGGCTGCCCGTTCGGGGGAGCACAGGTTTGTCTGTGTGTCGCCCCATAGACACCTCTATCTATTGCCGTTAGCGGGTACGCTGCCGTTCGTTCTATCCCGGCACCCGTACAGGAGCTCATATGGGTTACCCGCAGCAGTACCCGCCGCAGGGTCAGCCTCCGGTCGATAACAACATGACGATGTCCATCGTCTCGCTCTTTCTGTTCTGGCCCCTGGCGATCCCGGCGCTCATCAACGCGTCGAAGGTGAACCCGGCGCTCCAGGCGGGCGACTTCGCGGGCGCGCAACAGGCCGCGGCCGAGTCCAAGAAGTGGTCGAAGCTGGCCCTGATCATCGGCCTGTGCCTGTGGGGCATCGGCCTGCTGTGCTGCGTCGGCTCGTTGGCTTTCGGCCTGTTCGGCAGCGCGGCGAGCGTCTCCACCAACCCGTGACCCCGACGGGCGGGGTACCGGCCGCCGGTGCCCCGCCCGCATCATGAGGAGCCCTCATGCAACCTGGCGCCACCGGACCCGGCCAGGACCCGAACCAGCACGACCCGTACCAGCCGTACCCGCCGGGGTACGGGCAGGTACCGCAGTTTCCTGACCCGCTGTTCGCGCCCGGGCCCGAACAGCCGCCCGCCACGCCCACCCCGTACTCCACTCCGCCGGCCGGCGAGCAGTACCCGACGGCCCCCGAGGAGTACAACCTCTACCCGCCGCAGCCGCAGTACGGGCAGCAGCAACCCCAGTACGGCCAGTACCCCCAGTCGCCGCCCGCGTACCCGCCGGCCGGCTACTCGGTACCCCCGGTGACCGCCGGCCAGGGCAACGGGAACATCTTCGGCCTGCTCGCGATGATCTTCGGCATCATCTCGCTGCCCCTGATGTTCTGCTGCTATCTGGGCGTACCGTTCGGGATCGCCGCGATCGTCCTCGGCATCCTCGGCAACCAGCGGGTCAGCTCCGGCCAGGCCAACAACAAGGGCATGGCCCTCGCCGGCATCATCTGCGGCGCCGCCGGCATCGCCCTGCTGGTCATCCTCATCGGCGTCGGCGTCGGCCTCAACGCCCTCCCCACCACCCACTGACCCAACAACCGCAAGCAACCCACGCACCGACCCCCCGACCGAGCCCACCCAGCCCAGCCAGCCAACCCGGCCGGCAAAGCGAGGCCACGTCGGGGGTTCGGGGCGGGGTGACCGATGAAGACATCAAGCCTGACGGGATTCAGCGGGCACCCCGCCCCGAACCCCCAGAGACCGAACCCCCAGAGAGCAACCACCTTCAAGACCGACCACGGATCAGAACCCGAGTAGCGACAGCAGCCAGCAGCGCCCCGAAAGCCAGGACACCCGCGGCGACAACCCCGACCGACCACCCGACCGGCCCCATCACCGCCAACCGCCCCGCCCCCAGAGCCCCCCCGGAAGCCCAGGCCGAAAGCCCCAGCACGACCCCACCCACGGGCCCGGCCAGCGCGCAGATCCCGATCAGCTCACCCCAGCCCGGCGTCGGGCTCTCCCGCTCGGCGGCCAGCCGCAGCCGCCGCCGGACGAGCAGCCAGCCGGCCGCCATCCCGCCGGCCATCGGCAGCACCCGCAGCAGCGGGCCCAGCCCGGAGACGGCGGAGTCCGGCAGCGCGGCGAGCACCGGCACCGCGGGCAGCGCGCCGAGGCTGACCTTGCCGGCGCTGACCGTCGTACCAGCGCCGACCGCGAATCCCGGCCCGATCAGGTACGCGGCCGACCAGGTGGCCAGGTTGGGCGCGTAGACCAGGCAGACCAGGGTGAGCGCGGCCTGACCGAGCACGCCGGCGTGGAAGGTGGCCAGGGTCGCGCTGGCCTGGCCGCCGGACACGGCCACCGCGACGCCGGCCACGGCCGCGCCGGCGCCGAGAACCAGAAAGGCAGCGACGGTACCGGTACGGAGCCCGTCCCGGACCGGCAGCGGCAGCCGCCGGGCCAGCCGTCCGAGCGAGCGGCTCTCCCGGGCCGCCCCGAGCCCGGCGAAGACCAGCGCGAACCCGCCCAGCCGCAGCGCCGACTCGACCGGTACGGCCAGCGGCCTGGCCAGGTTCGCGGCCAGCGCGCCGAGCCCGGCGTACACCGTGGCGACCGCGAACGCCGACAGCAGCGCCCGACCGGCGGTACGCGCACCGATGGCGCGTGCCGTGTGTACCCCGGCCCGGCTGACCCGCCACGCCGCCAGTACCGACACCGCCAGCGGTACCAGCGCCAGCCGGTCCCCGCCCAGTGACAGCGGTACCCCGTGGGCCAGCAGCCAGAAGGCGGTACCGAAGGTCAGCCGCGCCCCGATCGGCGCCCCGCCGCTGACCTGACCGAGCAGCATCACCAGCCCGAGCACCGGCAGGTACGAGACCGCCGCCGCCCAGACCGTGGTGACCGCCGCGGCCAGCCACACCGGGGCCCGGCGCCGGGTCGGACGGGTCCGCTGCCGGGGCAGCTTGACCGTCGGGTGGGCCGCGACGTCGGGCGGTACCGGCTCGAACTCGGTGGGGGTGCCTGCCATCGCTCCTGACTCTCTCAAACGTGCGCCGGCCGGTCGAGATGACCGGCCGGCGGACGTTGAAGACGGTCAGCGCGAGGTGATGACGTCCCGCATCAGCCGGGCGGTCTCGCTCGGCGTCTTGCCGACCTTCACCCCGGCCGCCTCCAGCGCGTCCTTCTTCGCGTCGGCGGTGCCCGAGGAGCCCGAGATGATCGCGCCCGCGTGACCCATCGTCTTGCCCGGCGGGGCGGTGAAGCCAGCGATATATCCG
>VAXX01000362.1 GCA_005885115.1 Actinomycetota bacterium
CGGCGCCCAGGCGGTACGGGTGTGCGGCGCGGTCCGCGCCGACGTCGTCGTACTCGACCTGCAACTGCCCGGCCTGTCCGGTGGTGCGCTGATCCGGGCGCTCCTTTCGGCGCACCCGCCGGTACGGATCCTGATGCTCTCGGCCAGCGGCGAGCACCAGGACGTCCTCGACGCCGTCAAGTCCGGCGCCAGTGGGTACCTGCTCAAGTCCGCCGGTCGTACCGAGTTCCTCGACGCGGTACGGCGTACCGCCGACGGCGACGCGGTGTTCACGCCGGGCCTGGCCGGGCTGGTGCTCGGGGAGTACCGGCGGCTGGCCGGTACCCCGGCGGCGAGCCCGGACCAGCCCCGGCTCACCGAGCGCGAGCTGGAGGTGCTCCGGCTGGTGGCCAAGGGCCTGTCGTACAAGCAGATCGCGGCGCGGCTGGTGCTGTCCCACCGGACCGTGCAGAACCACGTGCAGCACACCCTGGACAAGTTGCAGCTACCCAACCGGGTCGGACTGGTCCGGTACGCCATCGAACAGGGCCTCGACCACGAAGACGACGACCGCGACGACCGCAAGGAGTGACCGTGCCGACTTCCTCGTTCCTCGCCCCGCTGGGTACCAAGGCGCCCGACTTCGACCTGCCCTCGGTGGCCGGGCCGCGGGTCACGCTCGCCGACCTGACCGGCGACGCGCTGCTCGTGGTGTTCCTGTGCAACCACTGCCCGTACGTCCGGCACGTCGAGTCCGGGCTCGCCGCGCTGACCGGTGCGTACGCCGACCGGGGACTGTCCACCGTGGGCATCATGAGCAACGACACGACCATCGCGCCCGACGACGACCCGGCCGGGTTGGCCACCCAGGTACAGCGGGCCGGCTTCACCTTCCCGTACCTGCTGGACACCACCCAGGAGGTCGCGCTGGCCTACCACGCCGCGTGTACCCCGGACTTCTTCCTGTTCGACCGGGACCGGCTGCTGGCCTACCGGGGCGCGTTCGACCTCAGCCGGCCCAGGACCGACGTCCCGGTCACCGGTGATCTGCTGCGCGGCGCGATCGACCTGGTCCTGGCCGGTCAGCCGGTACCCGAGCCGCATCAGCCCAGCGCCGGCTGCGGCATCAAGTGGCGGCCGGGCAACGAACCGGGTCCGGTCACCTTCGGCTGACCGGGGTACCCGGCCGGGCCGCCGGGATGACACCCTGGTCCGGTGACCGCGCCCGACCCCGACCCGACCCAACCGCAGGTGGTGTACCCGTTCGGCGAACCGCCCGAGCCGGTGTTCGAGCCACCGCCGCCCCCGGGCGGCCGCCGCCGGTACCTCCTGGCGGGCGTCCTCGCGCTGGTCGTGCTCGGCGGCGCGGCGCTGGCCGTGGTCTGGCTGCGCGGCGGCCACGGGCCCGCGCAGCCGCCACCGCCACCGGCGGCCGGCCCGGCGGGCCCGTCCGCCGCCGTCCCGCCGACCCCGACCACCGCGGCGAGCCCGACCGGACCGGCCGTCCGGTCCTCGGCGCCGGCCAGTCCGGCCGATCCGAACCTGGTCGCCGCGGACGATTTCACCGCGCCCGCGCTGGACACCGACCGGTGGTCGGTCTACGACTCGACCAACCCCAACGGATCCACCTGGGCCGGGAAGATGGTCCAGGTGACCGGCGGCGAGCTGCGCATCGTCGGGGTCGGCCGCAACCCGACCGGCGCCGGCAACGTCTCGGGCGGGCTGTGCTGGTGTGGTACGGACGGCGACCGCCTGTACGGGAAGTGGCAGGTCCGGGCCCGGTTCGAGGCCGGCGCCGGGTACGGGCCGGTGATCGGCCTGTGGCCGGAGTCGGACAAGGAGAACGACGGGTCGATCGGCTTCGCCGACTGCCGGGTCGCCGACCGCCGGACCATGCGCGGGTACACCGTCTCGGCGCTGGGCACGACGAAGTACTTCGAGCAGCCGGTCGCCGGCGACTTCACCGCGTGGCACACGTACACGGTCGAGTGGCGCCAGCGGTTGGTCCGGATGTACGTCGACGGGAAGGTCTTCTTCGACTCCACCAGGCAGGCCGGCGTCGTCCCGCCCACCGTTCCGATGCACCTGTACCTCCAACAGCTCGTCGGCCCCGGCGACGACGTACCGGCGCCCGACGCGCACACCCCGGACGCGGTGACGATGCACGTCGACTGGGTCCGGGTGTACCGGTGAGCGAGGGATCGATGAGCGAGGGATGGCGGGAGCAGCGGGCCCGGGCGCTGGCCGCGCACGCGGCCGACCGCGAGCGCCGGGGCACCGCCGAGGCTGCGCAGGCCCGGGAACTGGTCGCCGAGTTCGCCCGTACCGCGCTGGCCCGGGGACTCCCGACCCGGCCACTGGTCGCCCACGGGTACGCCGGGCGGGGCCGGTACCGGACCGGCCTGCGCGGCTGGTACCTGCGCTCCGACGGCGGGCTCGCGGTCGGTACCGACGGTGAGTTCTACGTCCTGACCGTCCCGCCGAGCCTGCTCGGCCGCCTCCGCGGGGTCACCGTCGTGCCCGAGGCGCCCCGGCTGGTGATCGGGGAGGGCGGTCGGGACGGCGAGCGGATCGCCCTGCGCGACCTGCTCGCACAGCGCCTCGCCGCCGGTTAGCCGCGGTCACCTTCCCTCCGGCAACCTGACAGAACTGTCCGTCGCCGCCGTAGAATTGGCACACCTGTTCTCGCGTGTCGATTCGCGCGTCGCCGGAGCGCTTGCTAGCTTCTCCGCTAGCAATCTTGCTAGCTCACGATCGTCGATAT
>VAXX01000363.1 GCA_005885115.1 Actinomycetota bacterium
TGTCGTGCCCGAACTGGTCAAGACTCATCGGAGCCCTCCCGAGATTCGCACCAGCGCGCCCGCCGTGACGCCGAGCGCGCGGCGGACGGTACAGCCGGGTGAGTTGGTCGGCAGCCAGACCACCCCGTCGGGCAGGTCGGTCAGCGCGGCCGGCAGAGTGATCCCGCCCTGGTCGGTGGTCACCGTCACCGGGTCGCCCTCGGCCACGCCGAGGTCGGTCGCCGTGTTCTTGGAAATCCGGACCACGGGGGTACGGGCGGTGCCCGCCAGGTACTCGTCCCCGTCCGTCAGGCTGCCCAGGTCGATCAGGTGGTGCCAGGTCGCCAGCAGCGCCTCGCCCTTACCCGGCCGGGTCGGCGCTTTCGCCGGTACGCTCGGCGACGCCGGACGGCTGCCCCGGGCCGGCGGCAGCGAGATCAGCTCCCGGCGGGTCAGGGCCGGATCCGCGCAACCCAGTTCGATGCCGAACTCGCGGGCCAGCGCGTCCAGCGCCCGCCCGTCGGAGATCGCCGGGGTGTTGAGCACCTGCGGGAAGGTACGCAGCCGGCCCTCCCAGTTCAGGAAGGTTCCGGACTTCTCGACCACCGGCGCGACCGGGAACACCACGTCGGCGCGCCGGGCCACGGCGGTCATCCGCAGCTCGAAGCTGACCAGGAAGCCCACGTTGTCCAGGGCCCGCTCGGCCAGGCGTACGTCGGCCAGGTCCGCCGGATCGACGCCGGCCACGACCAGGCCGGAGAGCCTGCCCTCGGCGGCCGCGGCGATCATCTGGTCGGTGTCCCGGCCCGGCCGGTTCGACAGCACGCCGGCCTCCAGACCCCACGCGCCGATCAGTTCGGCCCGGGCCCCCGGGTCGCCGACCGGACGGCCACCCGGCAGCAGGTTCGGCAGGCAGCCGACCTCGACCGCGCCCCGGTCCCCGGCCCGGCGGGGTACCCAGGCCAGACGCGCGCCGGTCTCGGCGGCCAGCGCGGCCGCGGCGGACAGCCCACCCGGTACCGTCGCCAGGCGCTCGCCGACGACCAGGATCGCGCCGTCGGCACCGAGTGCGGTCCGCAGCGCGGCGTCGTCGGCCAGGAGTACGGCCTCACCACCGGGTACCACCGGACGGACCGTGGCGCCGATCTTGGTCAGGCCGGGCGAGGCGAACGGGGCGACCGCATACACCGGCAGCCGGCGCTTGACGTACGCCTTGCGCAGCCGCAGGAACAGGATCGGGCACTCCTCCTCGGGCTCCAGCCCGACGAGCACGATCGCCGGGGCGGCGTCGATGTCGGCGTACGTCACGTCGGTACGCCCGACGACGTTGGCGGCGAGGAAGTCCGCCTCCTCACCGGACAGCGGCCGGGCCCGGAAATCGATGTCGTTGGTACCCAGCACGATGCGCGCGAACTTCGCGTAGGCGTAGGCGTCCTCGGCGGTCAGCCGCCCGCCCGTGAGTACCCCCACGCCCTGGGCTTCCTTCGCGGCCCGCAGCCCCTCGGCCGCGACCGACAGCGCCTCCGGCCAGGACGCCTCCCGCAGCAGCCCGCTCCTGGCGTCCTTGACCAGCGGCGTGGTCAGCCGGTCGGCGGCGGCGGCGTACTGGAAGGCCCACCGGCCCTTGTCGCAGTTCCACTCCTCGTTGACCTCGGGGTCCTCACCGGCCAGCCGGCGCAGCACCTTGCCCCGCCGCCAGTCGGTGCGCTGTGCGCAGCCGGCCGCGCAGTGCTCGCAGGCGCTGGGCGTGGAGACCAGGTCGAAGGGCCGGGAGCGGAACCGGTACTGGGCACCGGTCAGCGCGCCCACCGGGCAGATCTGCACGGTGTTGCCGGAAAAGTAGGACTGGAACGGGTCGCCCGGGTAGATGTTGATCTGCTCGGCGGCCGAACGGTCCATCAGGTCGATGAACTTGTCGCCGGCGATCTCGTCGGAGAAGCGGGTACACCGCTGGCAGAGCACACACCGCTCGCGGTCCAGGAGTACCTGCGAGGAGATGTTGATCGGCTT
>VAXX01000364.1 GCA_005885115.1 Actinomycetota bacterium
CACCGACCAGCTGGAGGCGGTGGAGGCGACCTCGCGCTCGCGCGGCGACGAGTACACCAACCTCGCCCTGCTCACCGACGGGCTGCGCGCCGAGCGGGAACAGGGCATCACCATCGACGTCGCGTACCGGTACTTCGCCACACCCAAGCGGAAGTTCATCATCGCCGATACCCCGGGGCACATCCAGTACACCCGCAACATGGTGACCGGCGCGTCCACGGCCGATCTGGCGCTGATCCTTGTCGACGCGCGGAAGGGCCTGGTGGAACAGTCCCGGCGGCACGCGTTCCTCTGCTCGCTGCTGCGCGTACCGCACATGGTGTTGTGCGTGAACAAGATGGACCTCGTCGACTACTCCCAGGAGGTGTTCGAGAAGATCGCCGACGAGTTCTCCTGCTTCGCGATGAAACTCGACGCGCCGGACCTGACGGTCATCCCGATCTCGGCGCTGCACGGGGACAACATCGTCGGGCGCTCTGCGAACATGCCGTGGTACGACGGGCCTTCGCTGCTGCACCACCTGGAGCACGTACACATCGCGTCCGACCGCAACCTGGTCGACGTACGGTTCCCGGTGCAGTTCGTCATCCGGCCCCAGTCCACCTCGGTCACCGACTACCGCGGGTACGCCGGTCAGGTGGCCTCGGGCACGCTCAAGCCCGGCGACGAGGTGATGGTGCTGCCGTCGGGCTTCACCACCCGCATCGCCGGGATCGACACGGCCGACGGGCCGGTGGACGAGGCGTACCCGCCGATGTCGGTCACCATCCGGCTGGAGGACGAGCTCGACGTCTCCCGTGGCGACCTGATCTGCCGGCCGCACAACCGGCCCGCCGTCGCCCAGGACATCGAGGCGATGGTGTGTTGGATGGACGAGACGCGACCGATGGCGGTCGGTGGCAAGTACGCCATCAAACACACCACCCGGGCGGCCCGCGCGGTGGTCCGCCAGCTCTACTACCGGCTCGACGTCAACACGTTGCACCGGGACGAGTCGGCGCAGAGCTTGTCGCTCAACGAGATCGGCCGGGTACGGCTACGGACGACGGTGCCGCTGCTGGCCGACGAGTACCGGCGCAACCGGACGACCGGTGGCTTCATCGTCATCGACGAGACCACCAACCGTACCGTCGCCGCCGGCATGATCACCGACGCCAACTGACCTCAGCCCAGCTTGCTTCGCGTCGATACGATCCCGCTGTGGCGCGCATTACTCTCCGGCTCGCGGCCTTCGTCGCCGGCGCCGTCCTGGCCTTCGGCCTGGCGGCCGTATCCGTTGTCGTTCATCGACCGGTACTGATGGCCGTCGGCAACATGTGCGATCCGTCGGCGGACAACCCCGGCGGGTTGTGTTACCAACGACTGCCGGCCGGTGGCTGGCCGTTCGCGTTCCTCTACGACGATCCGGGCACCTCCGTGCTCGGCACGCTCGGGCCGGAAGACGATTTCCGGCCAGGATGGTTCCTGGTCGACGCCGCGATTTTCGCCGTCCTACCAGCCATCGGCGTGGTCGTCTTCCTTGTGCGACGGCGGCGGTCAGCGGGTTGAGTCAGGTCAGGAGACCCGGGTGGCGCCGCCACTGGGTACCGCGACGAAGCTGGCGGGGGCGGTGAACCCGTTGTCGGCGAAGGCTCTCGTCACCGCGTCGCCGACCGCGCCCGCGGCCGGCGCGTCGATCAGCGCCAGTACGCAGCCGCCGAACCCGCCGCCGGTCATCCGGGCCCCGTACGCACCCGCCGCCAGGGCCGCCTCGACCGCGGTATCCACTTCCGGCACGGTGATCTCGTAGTCGTCGCGCATCGAGGCGTGCGAGGCGGTCAGCAGCGGCCCGATCTCGGCGAGCTTCCCGTCCCGCAGCAACGCGACGGTGTCCAGTACCCGCTGGTTCTCGGTGACGATGTGGCGTACCCGCTTCCGGCTCACCTCGTCGGGCAGCGCCTTGAGCGCACCGGCCAGGTCGGTCACGTCGCGCAGCGCCGGTACCCCGAGGGTCGCGGCGGCCTGCTCGCAGGTATGCCGACGGACCGCGTACTCGCCGTCGGTGTGCCGGTGCGGTGCCCGGGTGTCGACGACCAGGATGGCGAGACCCGCACCCGCGAGGTCGAACGGGATGTGCTCGGTCACCAGCGTCCGGCAGTCGAGGAACAGGGCGTGGCCCTCCCGGCACAGCGTCGACGCGGACTGGTCCATGATGCCCGAGGGCACCCCGACGTACCGGTTCTCCGCGCGCTGGGCCAGCTTCGGCCGGTCCGGTACGGGCAGGTCGAGGTCACCGAGGTCGCACAGCGCGGTGAGGACGGCGCACTCCAGGGCCGCCGAGGAGGACAGGCCGGACCCGACCGGTACCTCCGACCGCAGCGCGAACCGGGCGCCGGGGACCTCGTACCCGGACTCGTGCAGCGCCCAGACGATGCCGGCGACGTACCCGGCCCAGCCCTGGACACCGCCCGGCGTCAACTGTTCCGGCCCGAAGGACACCACGTCGTCCTGTTGCTCGGACGAGACCATCCACTGTGGACTGTCCACAATGGACGCCGAAGCGTACGTCCGCAGCGGCAGCGCGAACGGCAGGACGTACCCCTCGTTGTAGTCGGTGTGCTCGCCGATCAGGTTGACCCGGCCCGGCGCCGCCCATAACCCGTCAGAGATTGTTGGCACGGTAGAACTCCCAGGCGTCGGCGATGATGTCGGTCAGCGCGGGCCTGGCCGGCGTCCAGCCCAGCTCCGCCCGCGCCCTGGCCGATGATGCCACGAGCGCCGCCGGGTCGCCGCCACGGCGTGGGGCCACCTCGGTCGGGATCGGGTGCCCGGTCACCTCGCGGACCGCGTCGACCACCTGCCGGTTGGAGAAGCCGGTACCGTTGCCCAGGTTGAAGATCCGGTGCGTACCGGCCTCCATGGTCGCCAGCGCGAGCAGGTGTGCCGAGGCCAGATCCGAGATGTGGATGTAGTCCCGCACGCAGGTACCGTCCGGGGTCGGGTAGTCGTCGCCGAACAGTTGGAGCTTCTCGCGGACCCCGGCGGCGACCTGGAGCGCGATCGGGATCAGGTGGGTCTCCGGGTGGTGGCGCTCGCCGACCAGCGACCCGTCGGGGCCGCGGTGCGCGCCGGCCACGTTGAAGTACCGCAACGACACCGCCGCCAGTCCGTGCGCGATCGCCTCGTCCCGCAGCGCGTGGTCGACGGCCAGTTTCGAGG
>VAXX01000114.1 GCA_005885115.1 Actinomycetota bacterium
GGCCTCCAGCGAGTGGGTCAGCGCCTGGGCCAGCAGGTCACGGAGCTGGGTACCGTGGTCGAGCTGGTCGACGGCGAGCGTCCTACTCTGCCGCACCTGGTCGTTGCGCTCGGTCATGATCTTCTGGAGGGTGATCGCCGCGGCGTCCAGGTCGCCGCAGTTCTCCACCTGGGTCAGCGCCGGACCGAGCTGGGTCCGGCTGGCGCCGCTCGCGTTCAACAACGCGTCGATGGTCGCCGCCTGGCCGCGCCCGTCCGGCGCGGAGCTGACCGTGCTCTGGCCGCCCGGTGCCGTCAGGACCGGCCGGGGCAGCTTGTGGGTGAGCTTGAGGATCACTCCGGCGCCCGCGGCACTGAGGAAGATGACCGCCAGGACCGCGACCAGCCAGGCCCAGGCCGGCCGGCGGCGGGCCGGCGCGGTGCCCGGTTCGAGCACCTCGTACGGGCCGGCGGGCCAGGGGCCGTGCGGGGTGGCCTGCTGCGGGTCGGTCCAAGCCCCGGGCGGGGCAGCGCCGTACCCGGGGGCGCTGCCGTAGGCGCCCCACGGGGGCGAGCTGTGCGCGAGCGGAAGCTGGGTGCCGCAGCGCGGGCAGAGCGCATGCGCCTGGTCGACGTCCAGGCCACAGGACGGGCAGCGCATCGGCACTCCGCGGGGTTGTCGAGAGGACCGATCGTACCGGCGTGACCGCGACCCCGGTTACCCTGAGTCCGACGAGGGTAGGAGGGGCCGATGGGACCTGGCTACGACCCGTACCCCCCGTACGGCCGCGGACCCCGCCGCCTGGGCCGCGGCCGGCGCCGGCCGGTCGTCACCGGCGGGGGCGGCGCCTGCTGGCGGGACGCCTGCCTGCTGGAGACCGGCTGCTGCGTCGGCGAGGCGATCAGCGACAACTGCCTCATCGCCACCGTCCTGCTGCTGCCGCGGTTCCTCGGCGCGCTGAACAGCGGCGGTCGCGGCGGCGCCGACCGGATGGTGGCGGCGATCCGGGTGTATCAGCGGGAGATCAGCGCGTACCGGCCGCCCGTCTGCCGGTTCGAGCCGAGCTGCTCGCGGTACGCGGTCGAGGCGCTCCAGACGCACGGAGCCTGGCGGGGAAGCTGGTTGGCGCTCCAGCGGCTGGCCCGGTGCCGGCCCGGTGGACGCCGCGGCGCCGATCCGGTGCCGGCGAGGGTACTGGGGGGATTGACGGTCGGGTAGCGGGCGGCGATCATCCTGAACCATACGCAGGTCGGACTCCAGGAGGTTGTCATGACCGCACCCGCCGTGACGAAGCGTCCCGCGCTGTTCCTCGTACCGCTCGCCGTCGGGGCCGTGGTATCGGTCGCGCTCGGCGTGTACGGCAACGTACATACGCCGACCGGGCATCCGCTGTTCTACCACCCGTTCAGTTCGATGTTCGCGATGAAGGTCTGGCTGACCGCCGTGGCGCTCCTACTGGCGCTGGTCCAGTTGGTCACCGCGCTGTGGATGTACGGCAAGCTCGGGGTACGGGCTCCGGGCTGGGCCGGCCGGCTGCACAAGACGACCGGTACCCTCGCCTTCCTGGTCACCCTCCCGGTGGCCTTCCACTGCCTGTGGGCGCTGGGCTTCCAGCGCGCCGACGCCCGGGTACTCGCGCACTCGCTGCTCGGCTGCATCTTCTACGGCGCGTTCGTGGCCAAGGTGCTGACCCTGCACACCAAGCGGCTACCCGGCTGGGCACTGCCCTGGATCGGCGGGGCACTGTTCACCGCCCTGACCGGGGTCGGGCTCACCAGCGCCGTGTGGTACTTCGGCACCATCGGCATACCAAAATAGGTTCTGCTGTTTCGTGGTGGCCCGGCCCGCGGCGCGAGCCGGGCCACCACGCGTTTACCGGGCGGTCAGTACCGCGCGCGAGCCGGCGGCGGTGGTGACCGCCGTGGTGGAGCTGCGCACGGTGCCGCCGGCCACCGCCAGCGGGCCGGCGGTGTACATCGCCTCGTCGAAGGCTTTCCCGTTGGTCGGGGTCCGGCCGACGGCGAAGATGGCGACGGCCCTACCGGAGACGATCGAGCAGGAGATGTAGTCGCCGACCATCCGGCCCTGGCTGGTGTTGGCGATCAGGTTCAGCGCGAACCCGGGGACGATCGTCTGCGCCGCGCTCCAACTGGTACCGCCGTTGGTCGAGGAGATGTACCCGACCGACAGCCGGCAACTGGACGAGGAGCACCCGGCGACCGGGTAGAAGTAGTAGTACAGGCCGATGTGCGCGGTCGAGCCCGAGGTGGCCTTGTCCACGCCGATGCCCGGGATGAAGTGGTCCACGCCCGAGGTGGTC
Source organism: Actinomycetota bacterium (assembly GCA_005885115.1). Taxonomy (GTDB): domain Bacteria; phylum Actinomycetota; class Actinomycetes; order Mycobacteriales; family Micromonosporaceae; genus AC-43. The sequence continues at coordinate 2,300 of VAXX01000114.1, forward strand.
GCGTCGATCGGTACCCGCTTGACCGCGCTCCAGGTGGTGCCGTCGGTGGACGTCGAGTACACGATGTCGTTGGCCGGGCAGCCGGACCGGAACCGGCAGTCCTCCCAGGCGACGTAGACCTTGCCGGAGCCGTCGATCTCGGCCGAGGGCAGACCCTCGCCGTCCCGCAGCCCGCCGGCCACCCCGTGCGACTGCACCGTGGCCACGAGCACGGTGGAGGTCCAGGAGGTACCGCCGTTGGTCGAGCGGAACGACCGGATCGCGCCGCCGTTGCCCGAGTACGGGACGACCACGGTGCCGTTGGGGTTCACCAGTGGCTGCCCGCCGAGCCCTTTGGGCGTACCGGACGGGGAGATCGGCGCCGACCAGTGCGCGCCGCCGTCGGTGGAGCGCGACATCACGATCCGGTTGCCGCTGGACGTGACGTCCACCTCGACGTAGCACGTACCGAAGAACGCGCTCGTGCTCGTGTCGTCGCAGACGATCCACTCCTTGTCGTACCCCCGTCCGTCAAAACCCACGGCCCGCACCGGGTTCTGCCAGGTGAGCCCGTTCGCGGACCGGCTGACAGTGACCCCGAGGGCGCTGCCGCCGGCCGAGATGGCCAGCCCGGCGATCATCCACGTCCCGTGTCTGGCGTCGAAGGCGACGGCCGGGTCGCTGACCCGGCCGAAGCTGCCGCCGCCCTGGAACGTGGTGATGCCCGGCAGCATCCCGGAGGTCCACGTGGTGCCGCCGTTGGTGGAGGTGTCGAAGGAGATGTCCGAGGCGCCGCCGCTGGCGAACCGGCCGACCTGGGACGAGGCGACGATGGTGTTGCCGAAGGCGAAGGTGTCCGGTTCGACCTCGGTGGCGTGCTGGCTGCCGCTGTTGGTGAAGGGGTCGGTGCTGACCCGCGTCAGGACGGGCGACGCGGCCGCGGCCAGCGGCGCCGCCGAGCCCGGTGAGGCGGCCAGGACGACGGCCGCGCCGGCCAGCGCGAGCGTCGCGCCGCCGGCCAACAGGATTCTGGGTACGGAGGTACGCATGGCGGTCCTTCCGTTCACATGACCGATGGATACCTATCGATCGTGCTCCGCCCGCCCCAAGCGGGGCAATCCCCTTGGTCCCCTAGTCGGTACCCTCGCTTCACCATCACCAACGGCGCTCACCGTTCCTAGGACAGAATCTGGTACGGGTCCCCGTACACGTGCCACCGCAGCGGTACGTTCAGGTCGACGTTGCGCTGCTGGACGAAGACCCGCTGTTCGGTGTCGACCCGGCTGGTGTCGTCGTGGGCCGCCTCGGTCTTCATCGCCGCCTTGCGGGCGTCGAGGAAGGCATTGAGGTAGGTCACCAGATCCCCGCCCTGCGCCGGGGTCTTCGCGTGTTTCATGGCGGTGGCCCGGATCCCGCCGAAGCTGGTCGAGTCGTTGCCGGGGCCGTGCATGACGATCGCGTCGTAGTAGATGAACTGGCCCAGCGCCGGTAGCCCGTCGGCCTTGGCCTGGGATACCGCCGGGTTGAAGTACACCCGGTCCCGCTCGTCGTTCTGCGCCTGCTGGAACACCGGATCGCCGGCCGCGGCCTTCCAGTCGTTGACATAGTTGGGGTCCAGCCCGGTGTGCGACGAGGAACCGTTGACCCGGCGCAGCGCCGGCAGGTACTTGGCGAGCACGTTGTTCGGCTTGCGTTTGGCGTACAGGGTGACCAGGTCGAGCATGTCGCCGGTACCCGAGCAGAAGCCGATGATCCCGGCCGTGTACCCGCGCCCGTCGTGGATGTCCTGGATGTAGCGGTACTGGGCCTTCCAGTTCAGCGAGGAGTTCTCGGCGCTGGAGACCAGCTCCATCGCGATCTCCTTCTTGCGCGGGTCGGTCAGGTCGGCGTGCGTACCACCGGCGACCGGTACCGGCGCCCCGGAACTCGGCCGGACGCCGCGACCCGGGGACGGGCCCGGACTCGCGCTCGTACCGTCGTCGGGGTTCGGCCCGTCGTCGGTACCCGTCGGGTCGGCGGCGACGGTGTCCTGTGCCTGCGGCGACCCGGTGCTCTTGTGCGGACCGGTGGTGGCCATCAGCAGCGCGACCACGATGGCGAGCACAACGACCCCGCCCAGCCCGAGCAGCCAGCCATTCCTCCGCACCGCACACCCTCCGTTCCACCAGCGGACCGCGGCGCTCCGACCATTCCACCGAAGGTTGTGTCAACCGTTCGACGGTGACGGGGCGCCGGGGAACGGCGCCCCGTCACCGGACCCGGTGGGCCGGGGGTCAGGAGGGCTTCGGGCTCGGGTGCCGGGTCGGGGTCGGCGTCGGTCGCTGGCTGCTACCCGGATGCGTCTGCGTGGGCGAGGCCGAGGCGTGCTTGGTCGAGGTCGGCTTCGGCGACCGGCTCGGTGACGGCGACGTCGCCGGCCGGCCGAGGATGCCGTCGCACAGCGCCGGGATCTGGTCGTCGCCGCCGGCCGCCGCACTCAGCAACTGCACGACGCCCGGGTCGGCCGATTGGGCGGACTGGCCCTGCTGCGCCCGCCAGGCCCGGCACAACCCGACCAGGGCGGTGCCGGAGAGATTGGACGGCGAGGGGCTGGGCGACGGCGTGGTCGTCGGCTGGGCCGACCGGGACGGCCGCGGCGCCGGGGTGGCCGGCGGATCGGCATCGGGTACGGGCACCCCCAGCGCCGACAGGAGCCCGTGCGCCCCGTGCTGTACCTCGGCGGGCAGGTTCCCGGTGCTGGCCGCCAGCGCCGTCCCGCCCAACAGCAGTACGGCCGCCACGCTGGCGACCTTGACCGCCACCGCCCGGGATACCGCGCCCAGCCGGGAGTACCGGCGCTGTCCCGCCGCCTCCGACCGGTACGCCGTGGCCATGGCCCGGACCATCGTCTCGTGTCCGGCCAGCTCCTGCGCCGACGGTGGGGCCGCGGCCTGGCGGAGCAGCCGAACCAGGCCAGCCTGCTCGGCAACGGGAGCCCCGGAGAGGATCCGTTCCGCCGTGCCGCGCCCGATGCGTCGTATCCGTCTAATACCCATCGCGCACAAAGGAGCGCTCCAGAGCCTCGCAGCGTTACACCTGCCGCCCACTTCCGCCGGACGAAATCCGCTCAGCCGGGGTGTAACGCCAGAGATCGGCGCCTCGCTATATCGGCGCCCGTCTTTTTCCCCAAACCCGACCCGTGCCGCGGGACCCACCCCCGGATGTCCCGCGGCCGCCCCATACTTCCAGGAGGCCAGATGGCAACGACCCGACGATGGCAGCTACTTGCCGTGCTCGGGGCCGGTACGCTCGCGATGGGCAGTGCGGTCGCGTACGCGTCCACGGCGGCGGCTACCCCGACCCTGCGCGCCACGTACGAAGTGCTGGAGGCCCGCGGGCACAGCCTCGACGTGCAGTACACGGTCAGCAACACCGGCAGCGTGTCGGTCACCGGCTGGACGGTCGAGATCGACCTGCCGGCCGGTACCACCGTGAAGTCGGTGAAGAACGTCATGCTCAGCAAGGGCGCCAACAACCACTACAGCTTCACCAACAAGCACAAGAACGAGACGATCAAACCGGGCTTCTCGACCTGGTTCGATGTCTTCGTCGACGGTCCGGGCCGCCCGCTCAACTGCCTGGTCAACCGGGCACCGTGTACGGGCGTCGCGCCCTCGCCGTCACCGAGCAGATCCCCCTCGACCTCGCCGAGCCCGACGAAGTCGCCGAGCCCGGGCCCGAGCCCGACGAAGTCCCCGAGCCCGGGCCCGAGCCCGACGAAGTCCCCGAGCCCGTCGACGTCCCCAAGTGGGTCGCCGAGCACATCCCCGAGCCCGTCCACCCCGCCGGGCGGGCGGACCATCAACGTGTCCACCTCGGCCCAGCTCAAGGTGGCGCTGGCCGGTGCCCTGCCGGGCGACACCATCCACCTGGCCGACGGCAGCTACACCGGCGCGTTCTTCGGGCTGGCCAGCGGTACGCCGACGGCGCCCATCACGCTCACCGGTTCGCACGCCGCGGTGCTGTCCAACTCGGGCGGCGCCTGCGACCCCAACATCCCGGCCGGTGCCCCGGTCAGCTACTGCGGGTACGGCTTCCACCTCAACCGGGCCAACTACTGGAAGCTGGTCGGCTTCTCGGTCACGAGCGCCGCCAAGGGCATCGTGTTCGACGCGGCCAACCACAGCGTCGTCGACGGCGTCGACGTGTCCCGTAGCAACCTGGAGGGCATCCACCTCCGTGCGGCCAGCTCCGACAACGTGGTGAAGAACTCGACCATCCACGACACCGGGGTCACCGACCCCGGCTTCGGCGAGGCGCTGTACTTCGGCTCCGCGCAGAGCAACTGGGACAAGTTCGGCGAGAACAACGGCACCGGGCCGGACCGCAGCGACCGCAACCAGTCGATCGCCAACAAGTTCGGGCCCAACGTCGGCGGCGAGCACATCGACATCAAGGAGGGCACGGTCAACGGACTGGTGTCCGGCAACACCTTCACCGGTGGTACGTCCGGGCAGCACTTCGCCGACTCGTGGCTGGATGTCAAGGGCAGCAACTACACGATCATCAACAACGTCGGTACGTACGGCGGCACCGGTACGCTCGTCGACGGGTACCAGGTGCACCAGATCCTCGCCCCGTACGGGTGCGGGAACGTCTGGCGCGGCAACAAGAGCGACCTCGGCGGCGTGGGCAACTACGCCATCAACGTCAGCGACCAGTCCAAGTGCTCCGGCAACCTGAACGTCGTCTACAGCAGCAACACCGTCACCAACGCGAAGATCGGCCTGACCAACATCACGGTCACCGCCGGCTGAGCTTACGAACACCGCGGCGCCGCACCATTCCGGTGCGGCGCCGCGGTGGTGTTTCAGGGGATCGCGATCGACGCGGTCGGGACGTTGTAGCCGCGCACCCGAAGGTACGGTGCCTTGCCGCCCAGGTCCGACGTCTGGTACGTGGCCGTGATGGTGGTCGACTCACCCGGCCACAGCGAGACGTAGTTGTCGGTGTACGTCACCGGAACCACCTCGTTGCCACCGTTGCCCGCCGTGACCTCCGGCCGGACGAAGAACGCCAGGTTGGTCGTGCTCGTGTTGTGCAGCACGATCGAGACGGTCTGGTTGCCGCCGGACACCGTACGGCTGACCGAACTGGTCAGGCCCGCGTTGCTCGGCAGGCTGTTCAGCCCGGTCAGGTTGGCGTACGTGTGGACCGCCGTCATGTACCAGTTGCTCTTGTTCCCCAACGTGTCCGGGCTCGTCGAGTACCAGTACACGTTGTTGCTGACGACCGCGCCGGTGGAGTCCTTCAACTGCAACCGGAGCAGGTACGTCGTGGACAGTCCGGACACCGCCGGCAGGGTGAGCACCTGCGTCGAGGCGTTGGCCGTGGCGGCGACCGGAGCCGACGTGGTGTACGCCTGGCTCAGGTTCGGCAGGTTGTAGTACGTCGCCGTGGCGGTCAGCCCGGTCCGCGCGGCCAGCGTGGAGTTCACCACGAAGACGTTGCGGCCGAAGTAGTCGTACGCGATGTGTACCGGCTCGTCGGCCTTCTGCGCGCCGAAGAACCCGCCGCCGGGCTTGAGGAAGTAGTCGTACAGGTTCCAGTGCACCGAGGGCCACGAGTTGTTGAGCATCCAGAAGATGGTGCCGAACGACTGCGTGTACTCGTGGGCGTTCCACGCCTCGAAGAACGATCGGGTGTTCTCGTAGTTCATCAGCTCGGACTTGCGCGAGAAGTCCGCCGCGTCCGTCGCCGTACCGTAACGGTTGTTGATGCCGTCGCTGTAGACGGTGACGTTGTCGAAGACGCTGTGCGGGGCGCCGGCGTGGTAGTTGTACGCCGCGCCGATCGGCCACTGGTCGGCCGGGGCGAGGAACTGCTGGACGCTCTCCAGCGGCGGCGGTGACTCGGTGCCCTCCTCGGCGGTGGTACCGAAGGCACTGCCGGCCTGGCTGGTGTCCCACCACAGGACCGGCGGCTCCCACTTGTACGGGCCGTCCATCTTCAGCCCGGCGTTGGCGTTGGACCAGGTGGCCACGTTGTCCAGCGTCGGGTTCTGCCAGTGCAGCGTGGTCGCGATGTTCTTGTACGAGGTCAGTACCGAGGCCAGCGGCGGCTTGTCACTGCCGAAGGCCCATACGAACGGGCTGGCGTGGGCCCGCAGCGCCCGCATCTGGCTCTCCAGCGAGGCGTTGGCCACCGCGGTCTGCTCGGCGGTCCACTTCGTCTCGTTCTCCCAGGCGCTACAGCAGACGAAGCCGGGCATCAGGATGATGCCGGCCTGGTCGGCCATGTCGTACAGCTCCTCGTTGCCCAGGGTGCCCTCGAACCGGATCGCGTTGAGCCCCATGCTCTTGACGTAGTTGATGGTCGCCTGGTCGGTACGGGTGTCCATGCGCTGGAGCATGTCCCACACGTACCCGCCGCCGCGGAACAGGATGTTCTGCCCGTTGACCTTGTAGCCGACGAACGAGGTCCCGTTGACGGTGGCCCGGTAGTCGGTGAACTGTCGGATGCCGAAGTTGATGGACTTCGTGTCCGAGGTGGCCCCGCCGGCCGACGCGGAAACCGAGAGCTGGTACAGGTTCGGCGTGCCGAACTGGTACGGCCACCACAGCGCCGGGTTGGTGACGTGCAACTGGGGGTACGCCACCGGATCGAAGGCGATCTCCCGTCGCTCGTTGGCGCTCAGCGTCACGGTCTGGCTGACCGTGACCGAGGTGGTACCGGTACGGCTGATCGTCCCGCTGACCGTCGCGGTCACCGGTGCGTTGGTCGCGTTGAGCGCGTCGACGTACAGGGTCAGGTTGGCGGAGCTGGTCGCCGGCAACGGAAGCACCGTCTGGACGTACGGGTCGCGCAGCGCCACCGGACCGGTGGTCTCCAGCAGCGTCTTGCCCCAGATGCCGGCGTTCATGTCCGGCGCCTCAGGGTTCCAGTCGACCGTGCAGAAGGACAGGTCGTTGCAACTGTGCGCGGGCGGGGTCACCAGGATCGCCAGCGCGTTGACCGCACCCGGCTTGATGGCCGCTGTCGCGTTGTACTCGTGCACGGCCATGGTACCGACCGCGTTGGCGTCCAACTCGACGCCGTTGAGCCAGACCTGAGCCCGGTAGCTCAGTCCCTTGAACCGCAGCCAGTACACCTGACCCGGCGCGGTGGCCGCGGCGGTGAACTGCCCGCGGAACCACCAGTTCTGGGTGGTCAGGTCCGGTACCGACTGGAGGTTCGTACCGAAGAAGATGTTCTGGTAGACGTTGTCGGCCACCAGCCCGGCCAGCACGGTCGAGGGCAGGGTGACCGGGTTCCAGCCGGTGGTGCTGTAGCCGACCTGGGAGATGGTCCCGCCGGTGTCGGCGAGCCCGGTGGCGGTGTGCAGCGCCCACCCGGAGGTCAGTTCGGTCGAGCTTATGGTGGCGGCCTGCGCCTCACCGGAGGCGACCACGCCGATCGCGGCCGCCACCCCCAGGGCCAGCCCGACGACGGCGGTCCGCCGCCAGCGGGTCAGCGGGGACCTGATATGTAAGGACATTGCGGTGTTCCTTTCCTGTGGCCACCCCGTCAGCTCTGCCGCAGTGCGGGCATCGGGAGCGGGACGTTGTACGCGGTCGCCCCGGCCCCGACGCCACCCTCGCAGGTGTTCGGGGGCGTGGTGGTGACTCCGCGGGTGGACGGGCGTTCGGCCGCCCAGAACATGAAGCCGAGCAACCCCGGCGTCGTACCTGCCCCGGCCGGCGCGGCGGACTGCACCCACGAGCCGGTCGAGTTCTGCAGCGACGAGCCGAAGGTGGTGCACTCGGGGCGCACCTTGCTGCCCTCGGCGATGTAGAGGCTGCCGGTGAACTTCGCCGGCGCCAGCGGCGGGATCGGCGGGGCGTAGGTGGGCTTGCCGGTCAGGTGCTCCTGCCAGTTGGACTCGGCGTCGGTGGCGCTGCTCGGCTGGCGCGAGGGCACCATCGCGTTGGCGTAGTCGAGCACCGGCCGGTCGGTACGCAGCCAGTCGGTGGTCGCCTTGCGGTCCAGGTCGATCAACCAGCGGTCCCCGGCGGCCACGTCGATGGTCAGCCGCGCGGCCGGCTTGGCGCCGGTCGCGTCGTAGGGCAGTTGCGACCGGTACGCGTC
>VAXX01000115.1 GCA_005885115.1 Actinomycetota bacterium
AGGCTGGCCGGGTTGGACGAGGCGAGGATGGTGCCGGGGCTCGACGTCTTCCACAGTGCGTACGCGACGCCGAGGTTGCCGCCGTCGGGGTCGGAGACCGGGGCGTAGAGCGACACGGCCGCGTCGCCGACCGTCGTCGGCGGGGCGGCCGTACAGGCGGTGGCCGGCGATGTGGTCAGGCCGGACGGGGTGTCCGGCGGGCGGTTGTAGGTGATCGACAGGGTCGGTCCACCGTTGCCGGACGCCAGGAACTCCTTCCAACTGTTGTGGTCGCTCGACTCGTTGACTCCGGTCATGACGAAGGTCTGGGCGGTCTTGTTCGCCGCCACGTCCGCGGTGACCGCGGACAGGACGTTGAATCCGACGCCGGCGCCCGGGCAGGAGGAGTTGTAGCCGTGCGCCACCGTCGCCGATGCCACGGCCCCGCCGAGGTTGACGCCGGACCAGGCGTTCCAGGTCGCGTTGCTGGCGGTCAGCGTGGTCGCCGGGGCGTACACGTTGACGGTGCTCGGGCTGCAGGAGTACGAGTACACCTCGGTGGTGCTCAGGGCCGCCGACTGGATCGTGGCACCGCGCAGCTTCGCCACGTCGATCGGGAAGTTGACCAGCGTGTGCGACCACATGCTGCCGGAGTTGCCGACCTGCTGGTACCCCTGCGGGTCCGGGGTCCTGTCGAAGTAGTTCGACGACGGAAAGTACTCGGAGATGCTGGCCCAGCCGGAGGCCTGCGAACCGAGCGCCGACCACGAAGGATCGAGGTAGACCGGGTACACCGTGTCGGCCGCGGTCAACAGCGACCGGCTGGGCGTCAGGGTGATCCCCGCCGGGCCGGCCGCGGTGGCGACCCGGGCGACATGCGCTCCGGCGCCGGGACCGGCGCTGCTGGACGCGACCGGCCGACCGGTGTGCGCCTGGACGCGTACCCCGCCGGCCGGGCTCGTACCGGTCGCGGTCGTCGGCCCGCCCGCCGAGTCCCACGCGAGCGCTTGCGGTGCGGTGAAGACGGCCCGTCCGGTGCGGTCACGAGCGGTCAGGTTGCCGGCGGCGTCGGCCGTGACCGTGACGCCGGTCGTCGCGGTGGTCAGTCTCAGGGTGGTCAGCGCCGGGTCGGTCGCGGCTGCCCGGGTGTGGACGACGAGCACCTCCGAGAAGCCGCCGTACGGGTCAGCGGTCACCTGGAGGTCGACGTCGGGCAGTACACCGGCGTACGTCGCCGTCGGTCCGGACAGGGTGGGCGCGGGCAGGGTCATCGGCAACGACAGCGCCAGTGACCGCCCGGCCACGGTCATCTTCGCCAGCGGCCCGGCGCCGCCACCGGAGAGGGTCAGATCGTTGGTGGTGACCGTGGGCGTGACGGTGCCGTCGGCGGTGCGCCTGAGTCCCGGATCCAGCGCTACCCAGGAGCCGCCGGCCCGCTTGCGTACCGGTAGGGCGCTGCGGGTCAGGGTGAGGGTGCCGGTCGGGTTGGCCACCACGGTGTCGGTCGCGGTGGTCGAGCCGTCGACCGGGACCGCCGTGCCGGTGGACCGCGCCCGGGCCAGCGCCTGCGCGGTGGTCAGCTGGGTGGCCGCCGGACGGGCGGCTGCGCCCGTCGGGACCGGGCCGGTGCGCACGGTCGCGGACGCGGACGCCGTGGCCACCACCACACAAAGACCGGTGAGTGTCGCGAGAGCTGGGATGACCACGGTACGGCGGATCGGTTTACCCATGGTATGTCCACCTTTTGGCGCGCAGGGAGCGCCGACCGCCCCCGTGGTACCGACAGACAACCAGTCGGGGTTACCGCGTGGGGGGCACCGGTCAGTTTGACTCGTCGGATTCGCTGACATGCGGGCTGGTTCATCCTGCCGTACAGATGTCGATCGTTATCTCTTCGTGATAGAGCGGGTCAGTGCGTTCAGGAGGGCCCATGCGACAGTTCGCTTCGCGGGGGCGCTCTTGCCGTCCCCGCACCATGCCGGACGACACCGGCTTGAGCGAGTGAGGGTGCGATGGATCCGCGACGGGGGCGGCCGCGCTACACCCGCGAGAAGGCTGCACTGGCAGTCATTCTCGCCGGAGTGTTGACCGGTGTGTTGGCGAGTGCTCTACCGGCGCTGGCGGCGCCGCCGGGGTCACCGCCGCATCCCGATCCGGGTCCGGCGGTGACCGGTGTCAAGCCGGTACCGTCGCGGTTCACGAAGGCTCCGGACACGGCGACCGGTGTGTTCACGAGTGCTCTACCGGCGCTGGCGGCGCCGCCGGGGTCACCGCCGCATCCCGATCCGGGTCCGGCGGTGACCGGTGTCAAGCCGGTACCGTCGCGGTTCACGAAGGCTCCGGACACGGCGACCGGTGTGTTCACCCCGACCGCCATCACGTTTCCCGCCGCGGCCGACGCCGCACTCGATCTGTCGTCCGCGCCGGCGGCTTCGGGTAACCCGGCCCCATCACGAGCCACCGGTACGCCGGTGTGGGCGCAGCCCGTCCCGGACGCCCACGGCCGGTACGCGGGACCGGTACGCCTCAACGTCCACGTGCTCGGCCACTCCGCCGCGCTCGCCGCGGGGGTGACCGGCGTGCTGCTCACCGTCGCGCCGGCCGGCCCCGGTGCCGGACCCGTCCGGGTCGGCGTTGACTACTCCCGATTCGCGCAGGCCTACGGAGGAAACTTCGGATCGCGGTTACGCCTGGTGCGGCTGCCCGCCTGCGTGCTGGACACCCCACGGGAGGCCGCCTGCCGTCAGGCGACACCACTCGCGGCGACCAACGACGCCACCGCGAAGACGGTTTCGGCGCCGGTGACGCTCGGCGCGCCCGGGGTGGGCGCCGCGACTACCACCACGGCTGCCCCCATGGTGCTCGCCGCGACCAGCGATCCCGGCCAGGAGGGCGGGTCGGCGGGCTCCTACGCCGCGACGACGCTGAAGCCTTCCGGGTCGTGGACCGCGGGCGGCAGCACGGGATCGTTGCGCTACGACTACCCGGTCAGCATGCCGCCGGCCGCATCCTCACTGGTACCCAGGTTGGCGCACTCGTACGACTCGGCCGGAGTGGACGGGCAGACCGCGTCGACGCAGGCGCAGGCGTCCTGGGTGGGGGACGGCTGGTCGACGCCGGACTCCTTCGTCGAGCAGTCGTTCGTGTCGTGCTCGGACAAGCCGGAAGGTTCCGCCTCGCCGGTGTCGACGTCGGACATGTGTTACAACGGGCCGATCCTGACCCTGTCGCTGAACGGCTCGTCCTCGGCGCTGGTGTGGGACGCCGGCAAGTCGGTGTGGCGGCCACAGACCGAGAACGGCGAGGTGGTCACCCACGTCACCGGTGCCGGAAACGGCTCGGGCACATACAACACGGACTACTGGACGGTGACCGACCGGTCCGGCACCGTGTTCCAGTTCGGTCGCAACCAGCTACCCGGTTGGGTGGCGGGGAAGCCGACCACCAACTCGGTCAACTCCGAGCCGGTGTATTCGGCCCACGCCGGCGATCCGTGCTACAACGCCGCCGGGTTCTCCGCGTCGGTGTGCACCATGGCCTACCGGTGGAACCTGGACTACGTCACCGATGCGCACGGCAACGCGATGGCGTACTACTACCAGAAGGACACCAACTACTACGGCCAGGACAACGGCGCCAGGATGACCGCGTACGTCCGGGACAGCCACCTCGACCACATCGACTACGGGTTCACCGACCCCAACGCGTACGGTACCCCGCCGGACCGGGTCAGCTTCAGCACCGGGCCGCGATGCGTGTCCGGTACGTGCACCCCGCTGAACGCCACGACAAAGGCGAACTGGCCGGACGTACCGTTCGATCTGATCTGCGCCCAGGGCAGCACCTGCACGTCCCAGGCGCCCTCGTTCTTCTCCACGGTACGGCTGACCTCGGTCACCGCGCAGCAGTACTCCACCGCCACGGCGACCTACCAGGCGGTGGACTCCTACGCGTTGGCACAGTCGATGCCGCCGACCGGCGACGGTACCTCACCCACGTTGTGGCTGGACTCCGTCACGCACACCGGGTCGGGGGTGAGCCCCGGCGGGCCGGCGGCCCCGATCACCCTGCCGCCTGTGGTGTTCGGAAAGGTGCAGCTGGCCAACCGGGTGGACAACGTCACCGACGGACTTCCCGCCTTCTACCGCTACCGGATCGCGTCGGTCACCACCGAGACCGGATCGGTGATCTCCCCGACGTACCAGCTCGTCAACGCGTGTACGGCACCGGTGACGATCGCGCCGGCCGCCAACACCTCGTCGTGCTATCCGGTGTCCTGGACACCGCCCGGATACACCGCTCCGTTCCTGGACTGGTTCAACCGGTACGTCGTGTCGAAGGTCACCGCGACCGACCCGACGGGCGGCGCGCCGGCGACCGCGACCAGCTACGTCTTCAAGGACCACGGCGCGGCGTGGCACTACGACGACAACGAACTCGTGCAGCCCAAGTACCGCACCTACGGACAGTTCCGCGGCTACTCCGATGTCATCACGTTGACCGGCGACGGCGCCAACGATCCGCAGGCCAAGTCCGAGACGGTCTATTACCGGGGCATGTCGAGAGACAACAACACCACCGCGGTGACGTTGACCGACTCCGCCGGTGGGCAGCATGACGACACCGACGAGCTCTCCGGAAACGTACTGGAGACAACGGCGTATCTCGGCAACGGCGGACCGGTGGACCACTCCACCGTCACCTCGTACTGGGTCTCGGCGCCGACCGCCACCCGCAGCCGTAGCGGGCTGCCCGCGCTGACCGCCAACTGGGTCGCCCCGGCGGAGACGTACACCCGCCAGGCGGTCACCACCGGCGGTACCACCACCTGGCGCTACGCCGAGACCGACACGACCTACGACGGCACGGTCACGGACACCAACGTCGGCCTGCCGGTGCGCACCTACACGCACACGGTCCCGGCCGGCGCGCCCTACGACCTGTGCACGACGACGACGTACGCGGCGAACCCGGCCAGGAACCTGGTCGGTCTGACCGCGGAGACCGAGTCCGACGCGGTGGCCTGCGGCGGGTTCACCGAAGGTACCCCGGCCTCGGTACCCGCGGGTCTGAACACGCTGACCGCGCCGGCGTCGGTCAACCGGCCCGCGCAGGTCATCACCGATACCCGCTCCTACTACGACGACCCCGTGTTCTCGACCACCTTCCCGCAGCCGGCCGCGCCCACCACGGGCGACGTGACCATGGTCCGCAAGGCCGACAACTGGTCCGGCGGCGCGTTCACCTTCCAGACCGCCACCCGCACGGCCTACGACAGCGCGGGTCGGGTCACCACGTCCTACGACGGCAACGGCAACCGGAAGACGATCGCCTATACGGCGAACGCGGTGGGACTGGTCACCAGCGTCAGCGCGACCAACCCGCTGAACCAGACGTCGTCGATGACGATGGATCCGCAGCGCGGCGTCCCGTTGTCCAGCACCGATCTGAACGGGATCGTCGCCACCCACGAGTACGACGCGCTGGGGCGGCTGACCGCGGTATGGCTCAACTCGCGCGGGACGAGCGTCCCGGCGAACTACACCTACAGCTACCAGATCTCCAACACCGGGGTGACCGCGGTGAGCACGAGCCGCCTCACCGATCTCAGCGCGTACCGCACCACCGTCGTGATCTACGACGGGCAACTGCGTACCCGGCAGACCCAGACGATGACGCCGATGTCCGGGCGGATGGTCAGCGACACCTTCTACGACAGCCGTGGTTGGATCCGCGCCAAATACACCGGTTGGTGGGACGGCAACACACTGCCCACCGTCGGCAACCCGGTCGCGCCGACCGACATCAGCCCGGTGTCGCCCGTACCGACCCAGGACTTCCTGTCCTACGACGGCCTCGGCCGCACGGTGGTCGACACGAGCGAAGACAGCGGGCGGGTCGTCGCCACGACTACCACGGTCTACAACGGTGACCGCACCACCGTGATCCCACCGACCGGCGGGACCGCGCAGACCACGGTGACCGACCCCCTCGGCCGCACCGTCGAGGTGGACCAGTACACCGGCGCACCGACGGTCAACCGGCCGGCGAACACGTTCACCGGGATCTGGTCGGTCAGCGGCGGCACCACCACCGCCACCCGGTACGGCTTCGACAGCCACGGCAACCAGAGCACGGTCACCGACGCGGCCGACAACACCTGGACCGCCACGTTCAATCTGCTGGGCCAGGTGGTGGCGAAGAGCGACCCGGACGCCGGTGGCTCGACCGTCAGGTACGACGGGAACGGAAACTCCGTCGAGACCACCGACTCGCGTGGCAAGACCGTCTCGACGACCTACGACGCGCTCGACCGTAAGACCGGCCTGTACGACGCACCGGTCACCGGTCAGGCGACGACCAACCAACTGGCGGCGTGGGTGTACGACAACAGCAACGGCGTACCGAGAGTCACCAACCCGGTCGGTCATCTCACCACCGAGACGACGTACTGGAACGGCGCGCCCTACACCAAACAGTTCACGGCGTTCAACGTCTTCGGGGAGTCGCTGGGCGAGACGGTGACCATCCCGTCGGGGGAGGGCGCGCTCGCCGGCTCGTACGCGTTCAGCCACGTCTACACGGCGACGAACGGGTTGCTGCTCAAGGACATCTACCCGGTGGCGGGCGGTCTGCCGAGCGAGACGGTGTTGCACACGTACACCGCGGACGACCTGCCCAACGCGGTCGGCAGCGGGTACGGATACAAGACCAGCTACGACGCGTGGAGCCGGGTCGACCAGGAGACCATCGGTTCGTCTCCCAACCTGACCGATGTCACCGACCTCTACGACGCGCACTCCGGTCGGCTCGTCGACCAGCACGTCAGCCGGCGGGTCGCCACCCCGGCCAACGTCGACGAGCAGGCGTACACCTACGACCCCGCCGGAAACCTGACCCGTCAGGTCAGCACCCGGTTCGGCGCCGGTACGCCGTCGGAAACCCAGTGCTATTCGTACGACGCGGTGCGGCGGTTGACCGGGGCCTGGACCGCCACCGACAACTGCGCCGCCACCCCGACCACCGCCAACCACTCCACCGTCGGCGACAGTCTGGGTGCCGCGTCGAGCTACTGGACCACCTGGAGCTTCGACGCGCTGGGCCAGCGCACCAGGCAGATCGACCACAGCACCAGCGGTGGCGCGGACACCACCACGGCGTACACCTACAACGGCAACGGGGCCGGGCAGCCGCACACCCTCACCGCGACCAGCACCAGCGGTGGGACCACCGCCACCACCGGCTACCGGTACGACACCGGCGGCCGGATGACCACGCGCAACGCCGGATCCGGCAACCAGACCCTGGTCTGGGACGACGCCGGCCGGGTCGTCGCGGTCACCGGTTCGACCAGTGGTGCCAGCAGCTTCGGGTACGACGGCGACGGCGAGCTGCTCGTCCAGAAGGACCCCGGCAGCACCACGCTCTACCTGCCCGGTGAGCAGATCGTCCTGAACACCGGTACCGGTGCGCTCACCGGTACCCGGTACTACCCGCTGCCCGGCGGTGTGACCGTGGTGCGCACCGGCACCAGCACCTATCTGTTCGAGATCAGCGACCAGCACCAGACACCGGTGCTGTACCTCGACAGCACCGCCCAGAACCCCACCTGGCGGCAGAGCACGCCGTACGGGCAGCCGCGCGGGGTGGGCGCCAGTTGGCCCGACAACCACGGGTTCCTCAACAAGCCGGCCAACGGCAGCACCGGTCTCGGCGAGATCGGCGCGCGCCAGTACGACTCGGGGACGGGCAGGTTCATCTCGACCGACCCGGTCCTCCAGAAGGACGATCCGCAGCAGCTCAACGGGTACACGTACGGGGGCGACAGCCCCACGACCCGCAGCGACCCGAGCGGCATGCGGGCCATGTGCGACGACGACGGCGACGGAACGCCCCGCCCGTGTGGCCCGACCCCGTCGATGGGTCCGACGAACCAGGGTGCCGGGTTCTTCGGTCCGGCCCCGTCGGGCGACGCGCGGACGACGATCAAGACCAAGATCACCGCGCCGGGCCACGGGATCGTCGTGATCAAGCTGTTCATCAGCGACGCCAAGTTCTACGGAATCGCCCACGGCGACGGCCGGGACTTCTCCCTGGACCCGAACGCGAGCTTCCGCGTGGCGATCGCCTGGAACACCGATACCGGTGACGTCTCCGTGACGGTGCAACCGAGTTGCGTCGACGCGATCGGATGCTCGCCGCCGCTGGCCATCAATCTGTCCGACGATGACCTGGCGCACCACAACAACGTCCACCTCTCGGGCGGCAACGGCACCCTGAACGTGAAGCTGAACGTGCAGGACGCGGTGACGAGCTACGTGCCGCACATCGACCAGAACATCTCCGTCTCCTTCGGCGACGGGCACAGTACGGTGAGCATCAAGGGCGACCCGTACCCGGACTTCGAGGTCAACCAGTACAAGAACGACGGAAGCGCGGACTTCCTGGCCCGCTCGCCCCACGAGAACCCTGGCGGCCCCGAGGTCAACCTGTTGCCGACCGCGCCCCGCCGGGAGTTCACCTGGGTCGACGGCGAGATACAGGGCGGTCCGGTGCAGGGTCTTCACGACCTGAAATCACTGTGGTGTCAAGAGGAGCCGACGTCTCCGGTCTGCTTCGCGGACCACTGAGCGCACGCGGACCCGCCGGCCCACCACGCCGTACACTGCGTGATGGGCCGGCACGGCAGGACTGGACGGTTGAATGAGAATGCCACGGGGAAATGATCGTCAGCGGGACCGGCTCGACTCGGGACCCGTCTGGTTCGGCCTCAACGCCCTGCGATATCTGGCGGTTCTCGTCGTGCTGTTCGCGCCGTACGCCGGCTACCTGTTGGGCCCGCGGTGGTCGGTCCGGGCCATCCTGGTCGAGCTGGTACTCG
>VAXX01000289.1 GCA_005885115.1 Actinomycetota bacterium
TGCGGCCGAGCATCTGGAAGATGACGTACGCGAACACGCCCAGCGCGGCCACGCTCTTGCTGCCGTGCAGCGCCTCGTGCAGGTAGATCGCGCTCCAGTTGAACGTCGCCGAGTCGGCGATGTACATGGCCAGCACGGCCATGCCGATGAGCAGCAGCGGTCCCCAGGGGATCTTCGGTACCGGGCCCTCGTGGACCGGTACGTGTTCGGCCTCCTGCGACCGGCGTAGCAGCAGCGGCCCGACCGCGAGCGCGACGAGCGCACCGAAGCCGGCGACGATCGCCAGCGCGGCGCCGAGCGGTAGGTTCACCTTGTTCGCCGCCGCGGCGGCGAGCGAGCCGACGATGCCGCCCATGCTCAGCCAGCCGTGGAAGGACGCGAGGACGCTGCGCCCGTACCGGGCCTGGACGGCCACCCCCTGCATGTTGACGCTCGCGTCGACGGTGCCGAGGAACAGCCCCAGGGCGGCGACCGCGACGTACAGGGCGGGCCGGCTGCCCACCAGCCCGACCGCGGTGATCGCGGCACAGACGAGCGGACCGCCGGTACGCAGCACCGGAGCGCTGCCCAGCCGGGGCGCGAGGTATCCGGCCAGGACGCTGCCCAGCCCGGCCACGATCGGTACGGCCGCCAGGACCAGGGTCAGGTCGTCGTCGGAGAACGCGAACTTGTCCTTCAGCCCCGGCACCTGGCTGAGTACGGTCGCGAAGCACATGCCCTGGACGAAGTACGCCCCGGAGGCACCGGCCCGCGCCCGTCGATCGCGGCTCTCCACGGTGCCTCCTCGCAGACGTGAACGGTGCTCAGGTTTTGGAGGATCCTCCCCCGGTCACCCGCCGTCCCGCAAGACCCCGGCCCATGCCTCTTTGCTGGGCGCCCGTACCCCGTCCGGACAGGCCCGCCGGTAGTCGCACCACGAGCACAAGGTGCCCGGTGCGGTCGGGAAGGCGGTATCCGGATCCGCGCCCTGCGCCACCGACCGCTCGGCGGCCACGATGTCCCGCGCCGCCGCCTCGGCCCGGTCGACGTGCCGGGCCAGCGAGGACTCCGTGTGCTCGTGCCCGGCGACGGTACCGGTGGGCAGGTGGTGCAGCTCGACCGTACGGCAGCGGCGCCGGAAGACCCGCTCGGCGGCGTACGCGTACAGGGCCAGGGCCCGGGAGCCCCGGGCGTCGTCGGCGGAGAGGGCGGCCCGCCCGGTCTTGTAGTCCACGATCACCAGTTCGTCACCGCGCCGGTCGATCCGGTCCACCCGGCCGGACAGGGCGAGCAGGCCGGTCTTGGCGCCGACCGTCCGCTCGACCCCGACCGGATGGTCGAGCGGATCCAGCCCGGAAACGTAGTCCTCCATCCAGCCCAGGGCTCGGCCGAAGACCTCGCGCTCCTGCGCGTCGTCCCGGTACCCCTCGCTGACCCAGGTGGCCTTGAGCAGGACCGGCAACTGCTCCACCACGCGCCGCTCCGGCGGCAGCCCGTACCAGTTGCGCAGCGCGGTATGCACGCTCGCGCCCACCGAGTTGTGCGCCCACGGCGGCCCCTTGGGCGGGGCCGGCCGGTCCACATACGCGAACCGGTACCGCCGGGGGCAGTCCTCATAGGCCGCCAGCTTGCTCGGGGTGCACACGAACAACTTCTCCGGCATGCCCTCGAAGGGGAGTTGGACCGTCCCGGAATCTCGCACGTGGCCGATCCTCCCATCCGGGTGCGACACTAAAGGGACGCGGCGCGGACGGCGCGGCGACCAGCACCTGGGAGTGAGTGGATGGGAATCCTGCGCTGGCTGCGTGGTGGCGACGAGAACGGCGCTTCCGCCAGCGTCATCTCCGCGGGTCTCGCCGAGATCGACGGGCTGTTCCGGCCGTCCAAGCACAAGCAGACCGAGCACATCGAGGAGAGCAAGCGCCGCCGCATCGACGTGGCCAACGGCGCGGGCATCGACCTCGATCGAGGCGTCGCGGTCCTGCGACCCAAGCCCAAGCCGGCCGAGGACGAGTCAACCGGCTGAGTGCACGTACGTGGTCACGAAGGCGGCCACGGCGTCGGCGATCAACTGGACGGCGATGGCGGCCAGCAACAGGCCGGCGATCCGGGTCAGCACCTCGATCCCGCTGGGCCGCAGCACCCGGACGATCACCCCGCAGAACCGCAGCACCAGCCAGACCACCACGAGGACCAGCACGATCGCCGCCGCGATCGACAGGTAGTCGGCCAGGTGGTGGGCCCGGCGGACGAACAGCATCGTGGCCACGATCGCGCCCGGTCCGGCCAGCAGCGGCGTACCCAGCGGCACCAACGCCACGTTCGTGGTGGCCTGGGCGTCGGGCTCCTCGGTCTTGCCGGTCAGCAACTGCAACGCCACCAGCACCAGCAGCAGCCCACCGGCGCCCTGCAACGCCGGCAGGTCGATCCCGAGGTACCGCAGGATCTGCTGGCCGCCGACCGCGAACGTGACGATCACCCCGCCGGCCAGCGCGACCGCCTGCAAACCGGCCCGGTGCCGCGCCTTCGCCGGCATCGCGCCGGTCAACGCCAGGAAGATCGGCACCATGCCGGGCGGATCGATGATGACCAGCAAGGTGACGAACGCCTCGCCGAACAGCTTAAGGTTCACCCGGTCACCGTGGGCACGCCGCGGGCCAGTTCGACAATCCGGTGGTACGCCCGCGGATCCGTGGTGTACGCGCCCAACGTGACCGACTTGTTGCTGCCGTGGAAGTCCGACGAGCCGGTCACCAGCAGGTCGAGCTCCTTGGCCAGGGCACGGACGTGCTCGCGCTCCTGCGGGCTGTGGTCCTCGTGATCGGCCTCGATCCCGGCCAGCCCCGCCCCGGCGAGGTCGACGATCAGCGAGTCGGGGACGATCCGGCCGCGTACGGATGCTCTCGGATGGGCGAACACCGGTACCCCGCCGGCCGCCCGTACCAGCGCGAGCGCGTGGAAGACGTCGATGTCCGCCTTCGGCAGCCGGTACCGCTGCCCGAGCCACCGGGGCCCGAACGCCTCCGACACCGTACCCACCAGCCCGCGCGCGATGAGTGCGTGCGCCAGGTGCGGTCGGCCCACGGTCCCGCCGGCCGCGTAGCCGCGCACCTCCTGGATGCTCACGTGATCGAACAGGTACGCGAGCAGGTGCAGACCGATCGAGTCCCCGTCGGTGTACCAGCGGCAGGACAGTTCGGCGCCGCGGACCAGGGTCAGCCCGGGCGGCAACGCCGCCTCGGCGGCGGCCCACCCGGCGGTGGTGTCGTGGTCGGTGAGCGCGACCACGTCGAGTCCGGCCCCGGCGGCCGCGGTCACGACCTGGGCCGGCGTGAAGGTACCGTCACTCGCGGTCGAGTGCGTATGCAGATCGATA
Organism: Actinomycetota bacterium; assembly: GCA_005885115.1. Lineage (GTDB taxonomy): Bacteria > Actinomycetota > Actinomycetes > Mycobacteriales > Micromonosporaceae > AC-43. Next base: position 3,356 of record VAXX01000289.1, read on the forward strand.
CGCATCACGCGTCGCCGGTCGCGGCTTCTTCTTCCTCCAGCGAGCGGGACAGCCGCGCCTCGACCGCCTCCGGCTCGTACATCTCCTCGACGATGCGCAGGTAGAGCTCGTTGGGGTTGGGGAGCGGCTTGACCTCACGCAGCGCCTGGTCCTGCCCGGCCGACTCGACCACGAACGTGCCGTAGTTGAGCATGCGACCCAGCGGGGACTGCTGGTACTTCATGTCGGTGACCCGGACCAGCGGCATCATGCCGACGGTACGGGTGACCAGCCCGTTGATGACCATCAGTCGCTTGTTGGTGAGTACGAACCGGTCGTTGTACCAGTCCGCCACGCGCCAACCGACCCAGCTCATGATGCCGAGCCAGACCAGTACGGCGACCGTGACGATCCCGCTGTAGTGGTGCTTGGCCAGCCAGCCGACCAGCCAACCGAACGCGAACGTGGCGCCCGCCCCGACGAAGAACTGCGGCAGCAGGTGGATCCAGTGCTTCTTCCACTCGCCGCGGAACTTCTCCGTCGGAAAGAGGTAGCGCGAGACCAGCGAACTGGACTCCTCCTCCAGCGGCACGACACTGCGCGGCCCCGTCGGCAGCCCACTGCCACCACGCAGCCCGATCAGCTCCTCCTCGCCGATCTCGGGCGGCAGGAACTCAGCGGTCTCGGTCAGGTCGTCGTACTCCCCGGCGCTCTCCGGACGCACCGGAGGAGTCTGGTCGCCGTGGCGACATCGACCAGTCCATTACCGAGCGATTTGAACACGGCCGCAGCGCTGGCGGGCTTATAGGCTGCCCAGAACACGAGGAACGCGATCAACCCCCAGGTGAGGAGTTTCTTCGGCATTCGGGCCATCCCCTCCTAACGACGCCGGACCCATCGCCAGCGGCACTGAGCGTATCAGGCACGGTCGGTATTAGTAGGTTACCGGGCGTAGACAACAAAGGCACTGGTCGTACGGCATGTCGCGGTCAGACGGCACCGTGCAGGTACGGCGAGGGGGCCCCGTACACCAGCTCACCAGGCAACCACTGGGCCAGGTCGTGCAGGACGAGGTCCTCGGCGAACAGGTATCCGGCGCTGGACGGCCAGGCGATCGCGTACAACCAGACGCCCTTGGCCTCCCCCACATAGGCACTGCGGTCGCCCACCGGCGTGCCCACCGACCACAGCGGGATGGGCCAGCCGTCGGCGCGGACCTTGGCGTGCGCGGCCGTCGTCTCCAGCGCCTCGGCCAGGTACGGGCCCGGATCCGCCCCGGACAGTCCGGCGTACCGGTTGCCCAGCCCCACCCCGGGCTCCTCGGCGACCAGCAGGATGTCCGCTGGCCCGCCCAGCGGCGCCGGTCCGCTGCAGGCCAGCGCGGTGGCCCGGGTGCCGGTCCGGTCGTCCCCGGCCCAGCCCACGCCGGTCACCATCCAGCCGGTCGGCAGCGGCCACGGGCACCACACCGGCATGTCCTTGGCCCGGCCGGTCACCGACTCGATGATCTCGGTACCGATGTGTTCGGCCACGCGCAGCGGTGGTACCGGGCCGTCCACGGCGCAGCGCCAATCCGAGGACACCAGGTCCGGCGGTCGCACCGGACCGCCACACCGGGGACAGCTCACCGCTACGCCCACGTTGATTAACGTTCGTCCCCTTCACGTCCGCCGTCAAGGGAATCGGAAAACTGGGCCCAGGTTCCGATCCACGAATGCATCGCGATACCACTGGCGACACCGGCGTTGATGGATCGGGTGGAGCCGAATTGGGCGATGTACAGCACCTCGGTACACGCCTGCCGGGCGGCGGCGGACAGGCCCGGGCCCTCCTGCCCGAACAGGAGTACGCATTTGCGGGGCAGCGGGGCGCGTTCCAGCAGCCGGGCGCCGGGAAGGTTGTCGATACCGACGACGGCCAGGCCGACCTGGGTACTCCACGCGAGGAACTGTTCGATCGTCTCGTGGTGCCGGACGTGCTGGTACCGGTCGGTCACCATCGCGCCGCGCCGATTCCATTTGCGTTTGCCGATAATGTGCACTTCGGCGGCCAGAAAGGCGTTGGCGTTGCGTACCACCGTGCCGATGTTCAGGTCGTGCTGCCAGTTCTCGATGGCGACGTGGAAGTCGTGCCGGCGGGTATCCAGGTCGGCCACGATCGCCTCGCGCCGCCAGTACCGGTACCGGTCGACGACGTTGCGACGGTCACCGGCGGCGAGCAGCTCCGGGTCGTACCTCGGGTCCTCGGGCCACGGCCCCACCCACGGTCCCAGCCCCACCTCGAGGTCCGTATCGTCCACGGCAGGTGAGGCTACCCGTCGAACGCCGCCCCCAGGTCGGCGAGGAACCGCTGCTCGGCCGGGCTGACCAGCGGACCGCCCATACCGAGTACGCCCCCGCTGCGCGATGCCTGGCAGACCCGGGCGGCGATGGCTTCCAGCCAGTGCCGGTACGCGTCGCGGTCCTCCCGCCCGGCCCGGGTCCGCAACAGCCGCCCGACCGTCCGGCAGGCGTCAAGTACCTCGGCGATCCCGGCCGACCGGTCGTGGAACTCCTCGGCGGCGGGTTCCTCCGCGCCGGTCTCGGCGTAGATGGCGGCCACGACGTCGCGGACCAGTCGGCTGGCTGAGGCCCGGCCGGCGGCGATCGCGTCGATCCCGGCCAGCCCCTCCACGACGGTACGCCGGGCGGAGTCGGCCTCCGCCGAGGTGGCCGCGACCACCACCCGGCCGGGGAGCCTGACCAGCAACTCCCACTCGTCCCGGCGGAGCGGCAACTCGGTGCGCGGCCGGATGGCAGATTGGTTGGACATAGCTGACCTCCCGAGGTCAGCATAGGACGGCGGACCGGCCCGGGCGGCGCTTACGCCGGTTCGGGGGCGGCCGCCGGCTCGGGGAAACTGGGCAGGTCAGGGCCGGCGTACGCCTGTTTGGGCACCATGACTCTCCGGCGGAACACGCATACCAGTGTCCCGTCCTGTTTGTACCCGCGGGTCTCAACCGTGACCACGCCGCGGTCGGGTTTGGACCCGGATTCCCGCTTGTCCAGTACGGTCGTCTCGCCATAGATGGTGTCCCCGTGGAAGGTCGGCGCGACGTGCCGCAGCGACTCGACCTCCAGGTTGGCGATCGCCTTGCCGCTGACGTCGGCGACCGACATGCCCAGCAGCAGCGAGTAGATGAGGTTGCCGACCACGACGTTGCGCCCGAAGTGCGTCGAGGTCTGCGCGTAGTGCGCGTCCAGGTGCAACGGGTGGTGGTTCATCGTGATCAGGCAGAACAGGTGGTCGTCGGACT
>VAXX01000290.1 GCA_005885115.1 Actinomycetota bacterium
GTCCTGGAGTTCGCCGACCCGGCCCTGGTCCGGGTCCTCGACCTGCTCGACGGCTCCCGTACCGAGCCGGCGGTCGTCCGGGCCGCGGCCGCGTTCGGCGTACCGGAGCCGGCGACCGTCGCCCTGCTGGCCGTACTCCGGGACGGCGGGCTGGCCGTCGAGGCGCACACGCTCGTCCCGGCGGGCCTGCCCGAGCCGGTACGCCGCCGGCTGGCTCCCGAGGTGGCGGCGCTCGCGCTGCGCGGGGACGGTACCCCGGCGGCGGCACTGCGCCGGCGCGGTACGGCACGGGTCCTCGTCACCGGGTACGGGCGGCTGGCGGTACCGGTGGCCGCCGCCCTGGCCCAGGCCGGTGTCGGGCACGTCGATCCGGCCCTGTCCGGGCGTACCAGACTGGATGACGCCACCCTCGGCGGCCTGCTCCCGGCCGACGCCGACCGGCCCCGGGGCACCGCGGCGGCCGAAGCGGTGTCCCGCACCGCGCCCTCCGCCCTCGTCCGCCCCCTGCGCGACGGCGCGGCGACGTTCGTGGTGCAGGTCGGCGCCCCGCGACCGGCCGGGCTGACCGCGCTCGCCCTCGGCCGGCGCCGGCTCCCCCACCTGGCCGTGGACGTCCGCGACGGGGTCGCCTTCGTCGGCCCGCTCGTACCACCGGCCGGTACCCCCTGTCTCAACTGCGTCGACCTGCACCGGCGCGACCGTGACCCGGCCTGGCCGGCCCTGGCCGCCCAGTTGTCGACCGGGCCGGAGACGCCGCCACCGTGCTCGGTCGCGACCCTCCTGGCGACGGTGGCGTACGCCGTGGACGAGGTGCTCACCTATCTCGACGGCGGGAGCCCGCAGACCATCGGGACGACCATCGAGATATCCGGGCCGGGCCGGGAACGCCGGCGTACCTGGGCCCCGCATCCCCTGTGCGACTGTGCCCGACGTCGGCGCCGCAGCGCACGGACAGGTCGATCTCAGCTAGATGAGGTTCAATGATCGGGTGACCGATATCCCGCGCCGCGCCGTGTCCCGCACCGCCCGACTCGCCGCGCTGCCGCTGGGGTTCGCCGGTCGGGCCGCGCTCGGACTCGGTCGGCGGGTCACCGGAGTGGCCGCCGAGGTCATCTCCGCCGACGTCCAGCAGCGTACGGCCGAGCACCTGTTCAGCGTCCTCGGGCAGCTCAAGGGCGGGGCGATGAAGTTCGGGCAGGCGCTGTCGGTGTTCGAGGCGGCGCTACCGGAGGAGCTGGCCGGCCCGTACCGGCAGGCCCTGACCAAGCTGCAGGAGGCGGCACCGCCGTTGCCGGCGGCGAGCGTGCACAAGGTGCTGGCCGCCGAGCTGGGTACCGACTGGCGCCGGCACTTCCGCGAGTTCGACGACGTCCCGGCCGCGGCGGCGAGCATCGGGCAGGTACACCGGGCGGTGTGGAAGCGGGGCCGCACCGGCGTACCGGCGGCGGTCAAGGTCCAGTACCCGGGCGCCGGTCCCGCGCTGCTGTCCGACCTGGCCCAACTGTCCCGGCTGGCCGGGCTGTTCCGGGTACTCCAGCCGGGGCTGGACGTCAAGCCGCTGCTCGCCGAGCTGCGTACCCGGATCACCGAGGAACTGGACTACGAGCTGGAGGCGCAGGCCCAGCGCGGGTTCGCCCAGGCGTACGCCGACGACCCGGAGATCTTCGTCCCGCGGGTACTCGCGGCGGCCCCCCGGGTACTCGTGACCGGCTGGATCGACGGCGACCCGATGAGCCGGATCATCGCCTCGGGTACCGAGGCCGAGCGCAACCTGGCCGGACTTCGCCTGGCCACCCTGCACTTCTCCGCGCCGGCCCGGGCCGGGCTGCTGCACGCCGACCCGCACCCGGGCAACTTCCGGATGCTGCCCGACGGCCGGCTCGCCGTACTCGACTTCGGCGCGGTGGCCCGGCTGCCCGACGGGCATCCCGAGCCGATCGGGCGGCTGACCCGGCTGGCGTTGAAGGGCGACGCCGAGGCGGTCCTCGCCGGGCTGCGCGACGAGGGGTTCCTCAAGCCGGACCAGGAGATCGACGCCGACGCCGTGCTGCGGTACCTGCGGCCGATGCTCGACCCGATCGCCGAGCCGGAGTTCCAGTTCTCCCGGGCCTGGCTACGCGCCGAGGCGGCCCGCCTGGCCAGCCCGCGCAGCCCGGCGTTCCAGCTCGGCAAGCAGCTCAACCTGCCACCGGCGTACCTGCTGATCCACCGGGTGACGCTCGGCTCGATCGGCGTCCTGTGCCAACTGGCGGCCCGGGCGCCGTACCGGGCGGTGGTCGAGCGCTGGCTACCCGGCTTCGCCGAGTAATGAGCCGGGCCGCTCCCCGGAGGGAGCGGCCCGGAACGGATCAGTTTCGGTCGGCCAGCTGGCGGTTCTGCTCGCGCCGCGCGGCGAGCGCCACCTGGCGGGCGGGTCGGTAAGCCTCAGAATGGTTGTCCTGAGGCTTGGGCGTTCGCGCTCGACTCATGGCTTCGTTCATGAGTTGTGAGGTCGAGTTCATGATCGGAGTACTCCTCGGTCGGTTGATCTCGGTCGGTGTTCCACTGGGCCGGGCCGGCTGTTCGGTGGCTCGGGTACGGACTCGGGCGCGCATGTCAGGCCGCCACGAGCTGGGCCGCGACCCGATCCGCGACCTCCACCCGCAGGACCTCGTCCCGGGCGACGTCCTCCTTGCGCGGACGACCCCGCGGCCGCTTCCGCGGAACCACGGCGCCACGCTCGAAGATCTCGCCACCCCAGACGCCCCACGGCTCCTGCCGCTCCACCGCACCGGCCAGGCACTCCACCCGGACCCGGCAGTCGCCACACAGCGACTTGGCCAGTTCGAGCTCGGCCGGCGCGTCGGCGAACCACAGGTCGGGGTCGAACCGGCGGCACGGCAGGTCCATACCCACGTCGACGCTGGTGTCGACGGATGCCAACGCCAGACTCATCTCCCGGTCACCTCTCTTTCTGTCTCGATGTCGCACTTGGTGTCGTGCAAATGACTGAGGCCGCGGATCCCGGTGTACGGGTTCCGCGGCCTCGAGGTGAGCCGGTGGTCTGGTTTAGACCGGTCTACCTCGAGGTGGAACACCGCTGGCGTCAACGCCCGTGAAGGACGTCTTGGCCATCCCGGTGGCCTTGGCCGTGAGCCCATTGGTCCCATCGATGCGGACCTGGGTCACCTGGAGCTGGCGATACGCCGAGGACGGTCAGGTAGCCCACGCGATGGGCGTGGACGGGAGCGCACGCCAGCGGTAGCGCCGACGGTCGCTCTTCGGTGTAGTTCAGGCTCATCTGGGCCACCTCCAACCTGCGCTCGTCTCCGATGGCTTACGGGCAGCCGGATAGCCGCTGCTCGTAAGGTGTGCAGCCAGGCTAAGCCTGGCTGGCTTGGGTACGCAAACGAGTTTACGACTCCGTTGCCGAACTTTCTGCCCCGTCCACGTCCTCGACTGTCGCACCGCCGACAAGGGCCAGCACCGCCTCGCCGTACAGGGCGAGTTTGCGGGGGCCGATCCCGGCGATCTCGATCAGTTCCTCGGTGCGCCCCGGTCTGCGCTCGGCGAGCGCGGTCAGCGTGGCGTCGGTGAAGACCACATACGCCGGTACCTGCTGGGCGGTGGCCGTCCGCAGCCGCCAGTCGCGCAGCCGCTCCAACAGCTCCTCGTCCAGGCTGGACGGGCAGTCCGCGCATCGGCCCAACTTGCGGTCCGCGCCGGACAGCAGCGCCGCGCCACAGACCCGGCAGGACACCAGGACGGTACGCCGTGGGGTCCGCTCCCGCGGCCGTCCACCGGTTGCGGCGGCTTCCGCGATCGGCAGGAACCGGCTCGGCCGGCGCTGCCGGCCACCGGGCGCCCGGGCGCCGGCGTACGACAGCCACAGCCACTGCCGGGCCCGGGTGATCCCGACGTACAGCAGCCGCCGCTCCTCCTCCAGTGCCTCGGGCGTCTTGGCGTACCCGGTCGGCAACGTCCCCTCGGCCAGCCCGGCCACGAACACCGCGTCCCACTCCAGGCCCTTGGCCGAGTGCAGGGACGCCAGGGTCACGCCCTCGACGGTCGGGGCGTGCTGGAGGGTGGCCCGGCGGGCCAGCTCGGCGCAGAAGTCGGCCAGCGAGCCGGCCGCCACCTCCTCGGCGAGGGTGACGAGCGCCTGCAGCGCCTCCCAGCGCTCCCGGGCGGCGCCGCCGTACGCCGTGGGGTCCGCTCCCGCGGCCGTCCACCGGTTGCGGCGGCTTCCGCGATCGGCAGGAACCGGCTCGGCCGGCGCTGCCGGCCACCGGGCGCCCGGGCGCCGGCGTACGACAGCCACAGCCACTGCCGGGCCCGGGTGATCCCGACGTACAGCAGCCGCCGCTCCTCCTCCAGTGCCTCGGGCGTCTTGGCGTACCCGGTCGGCAACGTCCCCTCGGCCAGCCCGGCCACGAACACCGCGTCCCACTCCAGGCCCTTGGCCGAGTGCAGGGACGCCAGGGTCACGCCCTCGACGGTCGGGGCGTGCTGGAGGGTGGCCCGGCGGGCCAGCTCGGCGCAGAAGTCGGCCAGCGAGCCGGCCGCCACCTCCTCGGCGAGGGTGACGAGCGCCTGCAGCGCCTCCCAGCGCTCCCGGGCGGCGCCGCCCGACGGCGCCTCGTCCGGCCGCCAGCCCACCGCTTCCAGCGCCTGTACGACCGCCTCAGGTACCGGTACGTCGGGCGGGGTGGACTTGACCGCGCCCCGGAGCGCGACCATGGCCTGGCGGACCTCCGCGCGCTCGAAGAACCGTTCGGCACCCTGGACGACCGTGGGTACGCCGGCCTCGGCCAGCGCCTCCTCGTACGCCTCGGATTGCGCGTTGGTACGGAACAGGACGGCGATCTCCCGGGCCGGCGTACCGGCGGCGATCAGCTCGGCGCAGCGGGCCGCCACGGCGGTCGCCTCGGCCGGCTCGTCGGGGAACATCCGGATCTCCGGCTCCGGGCCGGTCGGGCGCTGGCCCTGCAACTCCAGCCGCAGCCGGGCCTCGGCGCCCCTGGCCTGCCGGATGATCGCGTTGGCCAGCCCGACCACCTGCGGAGTGGACCGGTAGTCCCGGACCAGCCGGATCACCGTCGCGCTCCGGTGCCGTCGCGGGAAGTCGAGCAGGTGCGCCGAGGAGGCGCCGGTGAACGAGTAGATGGTCTGGCTGGCGTCGCCGACCACGGTCAGGTCGGTCCGGCCACCCAACCAGGCGTCCAGCAGCCGCTGCTGGAGCGGGTTGACGTCCTGGTACTCGTCGACGGTGAAGTGCCGGTACCGGGCGTGTACCTGGTCGGCGACGTCGGGATGCTCCTCGACGGCCCAGACCGCCGCCCGGAGCAGGTCCTCGAAGTCGATCACTCCGTTGGACCGCTTGACCTGTTCGTACGCGGCGAAGACCTGACCCACCTTGGCCGGCTCGAACGGGGTGTCCCGGCTGGCCTTGGTCGCGGCGATCTCGTACTCCCCTGGTTCGACCAGGGACGACTTGGCCCATTCGATCTCCGCGGCCAGGTCCCGCGCGGCGGTCCGGTCGGCCCGCAGCCCGGCCCGCGCCGCGGCCAGCGTGACCAGCCGGGCCTTGCTGTCCAGCAGCTCCGGCATGGCCCGCCCGGACAGCAGCCGCGGGGCGAAGAACCGGACCTGGCGCAGCGCGGCCGCGTGGAACGTACGGGCCTGCACCCCCTCGACCCCGAGGGCGGCCAGGCGGGCCCGCAGTTCCGCGGCCG
>VAXX01000291.1 GCA_005885115.1 Actinomycetota bacterium
GTACCGGGCGGTGTAGTCGGCGAACCAGCGCTTGCGGGCGATCTTCGCCGGGTTGGTCGCGATGACGTCGTCGATGACCAGGCTCTGCGGGGCGACCATGATGGCGCCGTCGGTGGCGTTGCCGGCGGGCCCGCTGAGGAACAGGTCGCCGGCCGCGGTGGCATCGAAGAAGATCTGTTTGGTGTATCCGCTGTCCCGCGCGCTCCTGGCGACCAGCGCTGCCTGCCCGGGGAACGCGGAGACCAGCAGGGCGTCCGGGGAGTGTGACAACGCCGCGTGTACCGGCTGGGTCAGGTCGGTGTCGGTGGCCCGGAACAGTTGTTGGGTGACCACCGTGGCATTGGTCCTGGGCAGTTGGGCGTCGAGCGCGGACAGCGCGTCGGAACCGTCGACGTCGTCGGTGCTCAGCAACGCCACCCGGTGTACGCCGGCGGTGCGTACCTGCCCGGCGAGGGCCGCCGCACTGTCCTCGGCGTTGGGACCGAGCTTGAAGACGTACCGGCGCTCGCTGACCGGGCGGGCCACCCCGCTCGCCGGAGCCAGCGTCACGGTGGGCAGCTTCGCGTCGTCGAGGGCCTTGGCCACCCCGGTCACACAGGCGCTGCACGCGCCCATGACGATACCGGCGATGGACCGGTCGGCGACGAAGGCATTGATGTTGGCCACTGAGAGTGTGGGATCGCTGCGGTTGTCCTTGGCCACCAGCTCGACCCGCCGGCCGTGCGCCCCGCCGTCGGCGTTGATCTGGTCGATCCGCAACTGGAGCGCCCGGGAGTAGGTGGTGCCGATCGCGGAGTCCACTCCGGACAGCTCCAGGTCCGCGCCGATGATGATCGGACTGGTGTCCGTGGTCGCGCCGCTGTCCTGGCAGGCGGCCGACAGCAGCGGCAGCGCGGCGACCGACACGGCCACAACGACCTGGGTGAACCTCACGGAGAATCCCTTCCTGGGCCCCCGGGTCCGCGATCAGTCCAATGTGGACACGCCGAGCGGGGCACGAATGGCGCTCCCACCTTGCCAATGGGGATACCCGATGGTCAAGCGCGACCGGGTCGGCGGGTGTGTGGTTACCCACAGCGAAACAGCGGCCTTCGTAACTTCTTTGTGAACACTCACCCACCTCGAATTTCCGCGTGGCGATAATCCCCCTGGTCATCACCATGTCCGGCAGACCCCGAAACACGGCGGTTACGAGGTTCGATATCCTGCCCCGGATTCACGTCCCCTGTTGGACCTTTCGCTCAAGGCACCTGACGTGATGAAATCGCGGCCGTGCCGCGTGGCGTATGCCGCGAGGGCGGCGGGCGACGCGGGTGGGGGGAAACACCGGCCGAGCACGCCCCGCAGTTGCGACGAAAGGTGTCGACGTGAGCACGCGGACGAGCCCAGGTATGCCGGCACGCGGACGTCGACCCGGGCGCGGTATGGCGGCGGCCGGCCTGCCCCGGCCGCGGCTTGGCCTGCGTGATGCCAGCATCCGCGCCAAGCTCGGCCTCATCCTGGTCATTCCGCTGCTGGCCATCGCCAGTCTGACGATCATCCGGCTGGTGGACAGTGGACAGCGCGCGCTGTCGGCGAAGCTGGTGTCGGCTCTGACCGCACTGTCCGGCGACGTCGCCGATACCACCCACCAGTTCCAGCGCGAGCGGATTCTCGCCGCGCAGTACCTGGACGGTGCGATCGGCAGTGCGGTCTTCGTCAAGCAGACCCAACAGACCAACACCGCGATCGACGGGTACCGGCTGGGCCGGAAGATCAGCGGGCTGCCGGCCCCGGTACGGGCCCGGCTGGACCGGATCGACCAGCAACTGTCCATTGTGGATACGATGCGCCAGCAGGTGGTGAGCCAGCAGGGCATCACCGCGGCCGAGGCGGTGGTCCGGTACGGCGTGATCATCGACGACCTGGTCGCGTACCCGGTCGAGATCGCGCAGTACGCCACCGATCCGGGGCTGGCCGACTCGATGCGCGCGGTGGGCGACTTCGCCGCCGCCAAGGCCCAGGCCGGCGAGGAACAGGCGATCGGGTACGTGGCCGTGAGGTCGGGCACCCTGGACCCCCAGCAGTACCGGTCCTTCGTCGCCACCCTCACCGGCCAGGAGAGCGCACTGACCGCGTTCGAGGCCAGTGCCACCAACCAGCAGTCCGCCCTGGTCGACGACACGCTCACCGGGCCGGCCGTACAGCAGGTCGACCAGTACGCGCAGCAGCTCGGCAGAGCGGTCGGCGGTACCCCCGGGGTCAACGCCGACGATCTGGCCGGCGCCCTGGGCGAGGTACTTGACCTGATGCGGGTCGCCGAACAGAAGCTCGACGAACAACTGGCCGGCGACGCCAAGCGGGTACAGACCGGGGTGGTCCGCCAGGTCGTGGTCGAGTCGGTGCTCGTCCTGGTCGCCATCGCCCTGGCCATCGCGGTGGCTTTCGCGCTGGCCCGCGCGCTGTCCCGGTCCCTGTCCCGGCTGCGGGAAGGCGCGATGGCCGTGGTCGGCCGCGAGCTGCCCAACGCGGTGGCGCGGCTGCGGGACGTACGGGAGATCGGCGAGGTGACGCCGGACCAGATCGTGGCGCAGCTCAAGGACCCCGTACCGATCGACAGCCGGGACGAGATCGGTCAGGTGGCGCAGGCGTTCAACGCGGTACACCGGGAGGCGGTACGGGTCGCCGCCGAGCAGGCCACCCTGCGTACCAGCGTCTCGGCCATGTGCCTCAACCTGGCCCGGCGGTCCCAGTCCCTGGTCGACCGG
>VAXX01000292.1 GCA_005885115.1 Actinomycetota bacterium
CGAGCACCGCGAGCGTCGCGTCCTCGATGCCGGCGGCGGCCCGCAGTTCGCCCAGCACCTCGGGCGGGATGGCCACGGTGGTGAACGGTCGCCGGTTGGTGTGCCGGTGCGGGATCGCGTCGTAGAGCGCGAGCATCGTCGCGTCCGGCGCGGCCGGTGGGCCGAGGGTGACCCGGGCCACCAGGTCCGGCCGGTCCGGATACGGCAGCAGCCGGGTCAGCGGTAGCCGGTGGTGGCGCAGGACGGCCACCCGTAGGTTGAGCAGCGCGGCGCCGAGACTGATGGCCAGTTCCCGGCCACCGGGGTCGACGACGGAAAGCTGGCGCCCCCGGTCGGCGTACAGGTCGATGAAGCCGTGCCCGGGGTCGAAGCGCCAGGGCTGGCTGTTGAAGATGGACGGCGCGGCGATGGCGGCGCGCAGGCACGCGTCCAGCGCGGTGCCGGGGATACCGTCCGGGTCGACCGACCACGGGTCCACGCTGACGTTCCGGGTGTTCATGCCGTCCTCCTCGCCACGTGCCCCTCGCCGATCACCCTGCCCTACGGGTGTTTCGGCCATCAGTGCCGAAAGTCCTGTGCGCCAAGGGATTGGCCGGCCCGCGCCGCCGCGACCTACCGGTGGCTGGACGGTTCAGCTCGGTGAGGCGGTGCGACGGTGATCGGGGGCGCCGTCAGCCATACGCCGACCGTATCGACGCGGCCGACCCCGGGGCGGGCCGCACGATGGCGACCGGGCAGTCGGCGTGGTGCATCAGAGCGTGGCTGACCGAGCCGAGGCCCAGGACGGTCGGGGTGTTGCGCCGGTGCGCGCCGAGCACGACGAGCTGTGCGTGCCGGCTCGCCTCGACCAGGGCACCGGCGGCCCGGGACCGCAGCAGTCGCCGGCGCACCACCACGTCCGGGTACTTGACCTGCCAGCCGGCCAGCGCGTCGGACAGCAGTACCGACTCCTGTGCCTCGATGACCGCCGGGTCGTACACCAGCGGCAGCATGTCGCCCGGTCCGGTACTCGCCGACCCGACCCAGGTGTGCAGCGCGGCGAGGTCGGCACCGCGCAGCGCCGCCTCCTCGAAGCCGAACCCGATCGCCGGCTCGTTGACCGGTGCGCCGTCGACCCCGACCAGCACCGGTCCGTCCGGCGCGGGCTGGCCGCGGGCGATCAGCACCGGGCAGCCCGCGTGGATGGCGACCTTGCCGGCCACCGAGCCGAGGGCCAGACCCGGGAAGCCACCCCGGCCGCGGTGCCCGACGACGAGCACGCTGGCCGACTGCGACTCGTGTACCAGGACCGAAGTGGGGCTGCCGATGAGCATCACGCCCTGGGCGGTGATCCCCGCCGGGATCCGGTCCAGCGCCGCGTCCACCGCCCGGCGCGGCTCGATGCCCAGCCGCTGCGCCACCGGCCCGTGCGGGTCGGTGTCCACCCAGGCCGGGTGCCGCGCCCACGAGTTCGCGTACACCACGCGTAGCGGCAGCTCGCGCAGCCGGGCCTCGTGCACCGCCAGATCCAGTGCGCGCAGCCCGCCGGGCGAACCGTCCACGCCGACCACGATCGGCTTGCCTGTCATCGCCGCCCCACCTCCTCCAGCTCCACAGTGCGTCGCGGCACCGGGGGCGGGACACGGCCGGATGGCCCCATTCGGTGGGCGCGGCGCAGGATCGCGAGCCCGGCCCCGGGGAGCGCGGCCACCGCGAGGGCGGCGAGCAGCTGCGGCGGCGTCAGGGCCGCGGTGCCGAGCAACTGCCGCAGGGGTACCAGCAGCACGGCGCCCAGCAGCAGCGCCGCCGAGGCGAGCACGGCCAGCCCGAGCCAGCGGTTACCGGCGCCGGTCCGGCGCGGTGCCCGGACGGCCAGCGCCACGCCGAGCTGTGCCAGGCCGAGGATCAGGAACACCATGGTCTGTGCCGGTACGCCGGACCGGTGCGCCAGTACGCCGGCGCCCAGCGCGACGACCGCGATGACGGTACCGATGCTCAGCACCGCCCGGGTCAGCCCGGCCCCGAGCACCGACTCGCTGGGGGAGCGGGGTGGCCGGCGCATCGCGTCGGCCGAGCCCGGTTCGGCACCCAGTGCCACCCCGGGCAGCCCGTGGGCGAGCAGGTTGATCCACAGGATCTGGGCCGGCAGCAGCGGTACGGCCAGCCCGACCAGCGGTCCGACGAGCATCACGAGCAGTTCGGCGACCCCGCCGGACAGGGCGTACCGCAGGAACCGCCGGATGTTGTCGTACACCCGCCGGCCCTCGTGCACCGCGCCCACCACGGTCGCCAGGTTGTCGTCGGCCAGCACCAGGTCGGCGGCCTGCCGGGCGACCTCGGTGCCGCCCGCGCCCAGCGCCACCCCGATGTCGGCGCGGCGCAGGGCCGGCGCGTCGTTGACCCCGTCGCCGGTCATCGCCACGACGTGGCCCTGGCGTTGCAGCGCCGCCACGATGTCCAGTTTCTGCTCCGGCCGGGTCCGGGCGAAGACGGTGACGCGGGCCAGGTCGGTGCCGTCGATCGGCCCGGTGTCGCCGCGGACCACCCGGTCGCCGGCCCGCCGGATCCCCAGATCCTCGGCGATCCGGCGGGCGGTGGCGGGGTGGTCGCCGGTCACCAGCAGTACCCGGATCCCGGCCCGGGCACAGGTGGCCACGACCCCGGCGGCGCCGGTGCGTACCGGGTCGCCGATCCCGACCAGCCCGAGCGGGAGCGGCTGCCCGGTACCGGCGGCCACCGCCAGTACCCGCAGCCCTTGCGCGGCAAGCCGGTCGGCCTCGTCGAGCAGCGGGTCCCCGGGAGGCAGGACCACCTCCGGCGCCCCCTTGCACACCGTGTACGCCTGCCCGTCCGGACCCGCGTGGACGGTGACCATCCGGCGGGTCAACGGGTCGAAGGGCTCCTCCCGGAGCCGGGGAGCCGCCGCGCGTACCGCCTCGACGTCCAGACCGTGGCGTACCGCGAAGGACAGCAGCGCGCCCTCCAACGGATCGCCCACGACCGTCCACTGTGGATGGTCGGCGGTCGGCGGCACGAGAGTGGCGTCGTTGCACAGGATCCCGGCCCGGGCCAGCTCGACCAGGTCGGTACCGGCGGCGGGAAGCGCCGTCTCCACCGCCATCCGCCCCTCGGTGAGGGTACCGGTCTTGTCCGAGCACAGGACGGTCACCGAGCCCAGCGTCTCCACGGCGTCCACCAGGCTGACCCCGGTGACCGCCATCCGGACCAGGGGTTCCCCGGCCAGTACGCCCAGCACGGTCACCACCGCCGAAAGCACCACGACGATCACGCCGAGCACCCGGCCCAGCCGGGACAGCCGCTTCTGCAACGGAGTGGGGCCGGGGCGGGCGGCGGATACCAGGGTGGCGATCCGGCCCAGGGCGCTGTCCGCGCCGGTATCGGTCACCAGACCCCGGCCCCGTCCGGTCACCAGTACGGTGCCGGCGGACAGGTCGGTACCGGCGGCGCGGTGTACCGGTACCGACTCGCCGGTCAGCGCGGACTCGTCGACGCGTACCCGGTGCGCCTCGGTCAGCCGGACATCGGCCGGGACGACGTCACCGGCGGTGAGCACCACGAGGTCCCCCCGGACGAGTTCGGCCGCCGGCAGTACCCGCTCCACCCCGTCGCGTACCACCCGGGCCGTCGGGGCGCCGAGCCGCCGCAGCGCGCCGACCGCCCGGTCCGCCCGCACCTCCTGCGCGACGCCCACGCTCGTGTTCACCACGATCACCAGCAGGATGACCGTGGTGTCGGTGGCGTCCCGCAGCAGTCCGGTGACCGTCGCGGCGGCCAGGAGCAGCAGGATCAGCGGATCGGCGAGCTGGCGCCCGATCCGGTGGGCCAGGTGTGGGCCGGGCGGCGCCGGCACCTCGTTGCGCCCGGCGCGGTCCAGCGCGCGCCGCGCCTGTTCAGTCGTCAGCCCGTTCGACACCTTCCAGGGTGGCGGGGTCCGGTGGCCGGCGGGCAGGGCCGAAGGACCCTGCCGGCGCGGGCCGCTCCCCGGCTAGGAATGGGTTGACGAGCCGCTCGCCGGACGGAAGGCGCTGGAGATGCCCACCTACGTGTACGACTTCGTGGAAGGCAACAAGGACCTCAAGGACCTGCTCGGCGGGAAGGGCGCCAACCTGTGCGAGATGACCCGGCTCGGGCTGCCGGTACCGCCGGGGTTCATCGTGTCCACCGACGCGTGCCGGACGTACCTCGCCTCGGGCGCCGAGCCGCCGGAGCTGGCCGGGCAGATCGGCGAGCACCTACGGGTGCTGGAGGGCCGGACCGGGCGGCAGCTCGGCGACCGCGAGGACCCGCTGCTGCTGTCGGTACGCTCCGGTGCCAGGTTCTCCATGCCGGGCATGATGGAGACGATCCTCAACGTCGGGCTCACCGACACCACGATCGCCGGGCTGATCCGGCACTCGGGCGACGAGCGCTTAGCGTGGGACGCGTACCGGCGGCTGATCCAGATGTTCGCCAAGACCGTGTACGGCATCCCCGATGAGCTGTTCGAGCACGCGCTCGACGCCGCGAAGCGGGACGCCGGGGCGGCCAGCGACCT
>VAXX01000116.1 GCA_005885115.1 Actinomycetota bacterium
CGGTCGCGGCCAGGAAGCGCCCGGCGGCGGCCGGGTCCAGCGGCGCCGCGCCGGACACCGCGACCCGCACCGACGCGAACGCCTCGCCGCAGTCGGTGAGCAGAGACCAGGCCACAAACATCGGGGGTACGCCCACCACGGCGGTGATCTGGTGCCGGGCGATCAGCCGCAGCCCTTCGGTCGGGTCGAACCGCTCCATGAGCACCCCGGTGGCGCCGTGGTAGGCCACCGCGCCCAGGCACGAGTTGAGCCCGTACGCGTGGAACAGCGGCAGCGCCAGCAGCAGGACGTCGTCCGGGGTCACCGGCGGCGGCTCGACCTGGGCCAGTTGCTCGTGGTTGGCCAGCAGCGCCCGGTGCGAGAGCATGGCGCCCTTCGGGTCGCCCTCGGTACCGCTGGTGTAGATCAGTACGGCCAGGTCCTCCCCGCCGCTGTCCGGCTCGACGGGCGTTCCCGGCGCGGTCGGGGCTGTGGCGTACCGGTGCGGGATCGGCAGGTCGCCGATGTCGGCCTCGCCGATCAGGACGCAGGCGCCCGAGTCGGACAGCACCTGGCGCAGCTCGCGGGGGGTGTACCCGGGGTTGACCGGTACCGCGACCAGCCCGGCGCGCAGCACCCCGAAGTACGCGACGGCGAAGTCGGGCACGTTGGGCAGCACGATGGCGACCCGGGCCGGGTACCCGGTCGCGGCGTCCCCGCCACCGGAGGCGGCCGGCAGGCCGAGCTCCAGCAGCGCCCGGGCGGTACCGTCGACGAGCTCGTCCAACTGTGCCCAGGTCAGCGTCTGGTCCTGCCAGAGCAGCGCGGGCTTGCCGGCGCCCGGGCCGGCGGCGGCCCGCCGAACCAGGTCAGCAACGTTGCTTGGCACCCGCACGGACGCTGAGTCTGGCACATCCGCACCGGCCGCCGGTAGACCGGAGGCCCGTGTCGTCGGCCCTCCGACACGCCCGGATTCCGGGGACACGCCGCGGCGCCGGTACGGCGTGTCGTACGGAGCACGGCGTGTTGGGCGTGTCGCCGTCCGTGTCTACAGCTACGGGCCGCACACGGTGTGCGACGCGTTCTCTTGCGCGTCGGAAATACTTCGCCCCTGTGTAACGGACTGCGCACTTGTCGGTGACGTGCGCCCTATTATCGCTGGGTCGGCTTACCCCGATTTGCCGTAGTCGACACCTCTCACCCCAGAGGAGGCCGCAGTGCCCGTTAAAGCACCGCTATTCCACCTCACGAGCGGTGGTCCGGTTCGCACCAGCGAATCGCCCCACCGCCCGTCCGAAGCACGGCCCGGCGGGAGGGTCCGGTGACGGGGTACGAGTTGAGCGCCGAGCTGTTCGGCGCCCGGGCGGCGCTCACCGAGGGCCTCGCGGCGCTGCGGTGGACGATCGTCGAGCTGGCCCGGCTCGACCGGGTGACCCGGCGGGCCAACGAGAGCGGTACCACCGGTGGAAGCGGCACGGGGGGCGCCGCGCGGACCCGCAACCGGCCGCCGACCAACGACGCGTCCGGCCGTCACCTGCCGGCGGCGAACGCCCGGCCGGTCGCCGGGATCGGCCGGCCCATCCCGGCGCAGGAGCACACCGCCACCGCCACGATCCTCACCGAGCCGACCCAGGCACTGCCCACGGTCCAGACCGGTACCCCCGGCCCGACGCCGCCCCCGGATCGGCCCGATCCCGGGGACGCCGCGGCCGAGGTCTGGGCGCTGGTCGAGCGGGCCCAGGCCGGCGAGTCCGAGGCGTTCGGGCTGATCTACGACCGGTACGTGGACACCGTCTTCCGGTTCATCTACTTCCGGGTCGGCAACCGGCAGCTCGCCGAGGACCTCACCTCAGACACCTTCCTGCGGGCGCTCAAGCGGATCGGCAGCTTCACCTGGCAGGGCCGGGACCTGGGCGCCTGGCTGGTGACGATCGCCCGCAACCTGGTCGCGGACCACTTCAAGTCCGGCCGGTACCGGCTGGAGGTCACTACCGGTGATGTCCTCGACGCCGACCGCGAGGATCGGGGGCCGGAAGGCAGCCCCGAGGCCGCCGTCGTCGACCACATCACGAACGTGGCCCTGCTCGGCGCGGTCAAGCAATGGGCAAGAACGAAGGGGCCATCAAGGCCCTGCAGTACCGGGCCGTCCGCGCGCTCGCCCGGTTACTGCCCGAAGGCTTCCAACCGTGACGTCCGGTGGCGTGACCGTCGTCACTCATGGTGACAGAATCCCGCGCGAGGCCGTAACCGGCCGGGTGAACGCCGCGTTGATACCGATGCCACCGGTATCAGCCGTGGTATGCGAGCTCACCGAAGGGGGGTGCGAGCGGTGAATACCTCGGTCTTCCACCGGCGCCGGGCGGAGCGCCTCGCCCAGCTACTCGACGAGTCGTCGGGTGGCCCGGCGCACCATTCCCGGTCCGCGCACGACCCGGAGCTGGCCGGGTACGTCCGGCTCAGCGACACCCTGACCGCGGCCGCCGGGGTACTCCCCGGCCCGGGTCGGGAGTTCCGGACCGGCCTGCGGGCCATGCTGGTCGCCACGGCCGAGCGCGACGGCATCGGTACCACCGCCGTTCCCGAGCGCGACCCGGAGTACGGCAGCCGGCGCGCCCGGGTGGCCCCGCCGCTCGTGGCCCGGGGCCGGGCCAAGGGCGCCATCCTGGTCGGGCTGGCCGCCGGTACGCTCGCCCTGTCCGGAATGTCTGCGGCCAGCGGCAACGCGATGCCCGGCGACCCGCTCTACAGCGTCAAGCGCTCCACCGAGAGCGCCCGCCTCGCGCTGGCCGGCTCGGACGTCGGGCGGGGGCAGCTCTACCTGGAGTTCGCGCGCAACCGGCTGGCCGAGGCCCAGTCGATAGGCCCGCACGGCGCCGACCTGTCCGGGATGCTCGACGACATGGACGCCGACACCCGCAACGGCGTACGCCTGCTGACCTCCGCCGCCATGGACAAGCACGACCGCACCGGGCTCGACGTGATCGACGCGTTCGTACCGCAACAGCGGGCCGACCTCACCGCGCTCGGCAACTCCGCCCGGATCCGGCAGTCCCAGGCGCTGCTCGACCAGATCGCCCGCCGCTCGGCGGACCTGCGTCCGGGCCTGGGCTGTGCCTCCGGCGCGGCGGCCCCGGACGAGCTGGGCGCCACGCCGCAGCAGTGCACCGGGACGGGGACGGTACGCCCCTCGGGGTCACTCCCGCACCCCGAGGCGACGACGACCGGCGCGACCGGCACCACCAACCCGGGTACGACCCGATCACCCAGCCCGACGGCCAGCCCGTCCGGCCTCCTGGGTGACCTCGGGCGGATCCTGGGTGGCGGGCACTGACCCGAACGCACAATTGAGGGGACTCCGGCAGCGCTGCCGGAGTCCCTATCTGTGCGACGGCGGTTACCCTCGCAAGGGCAAGGAAGGGAGGTCGGCGTGGCCGGATCATCCGAGCACGAGGTTCTCGCCGGCTGGGCGGCCGCGGAACTGGAGGCGGCGCTCACCGTACCGGTCGAGCCCGGGGTAGCGGCCTTCTTCGACGTGGACAACACGATGATGCAGGGTGCCTCGATCTACTGGTTCGCCCGGGGTCTGGCCGCCCGCAAGTACTTCAGCACGGCCGACCTCGCCCGGTTCGCCTGGAGCCAGCTCAAGTTCCGGGTGCTGGCCAAGGAGCGGCACGGCGACATCTCCGACGCCAAGGCGGCCGCGCTGGCCTTCATCAAGGGCTGGAAGGTCGACGACATGGCCCGGCTCGCCGAGGAGATCTTCGACGAGCTGATGGCCGAACGGATCTGGTCGGGCACCCGGGCCCTGGCCCAGTTGCACCTCGACGCCGGCCAGCGGGTCTGGCTGGTGACGTCGAGCAGGGCGCGTACACCGGCCGGCTGGTCGGCGACCTGCTGCACGGGCCGGCCAAGGCCGACGCGATCCGGGCCCTGGCCGCCGAGGAACACCTGGACCTGGCGCGCTGCACGGCCTACAGCGACTCCACCAACGACCTGCCGATGCTGTCCCTGGTGGGGCACGCGGTGGCGGTCAACCCGGACGCCGCGCTGCTGCGCGAGGCCCGCCGGCGCAACTGGGAGGTGCGCGACTTCCGCACCGGACGCAAGGCGGCGAAGGTGGCGGTACCGGCCGCGCTGGGCGCCGGCGTGGTCATCGGGGCGGTCCTCGCGACCGCCGCGATCCGCCGGCGCGGCCGCGACTAGAACTCGGCCTCCGTCTCCTCCGCGCGCAGCGCGAGGAGCTGGTGGAGGCTCTGCTGGATCGTTTCGCGTACCTGGTCGGCGAGGTTGAACACGACCAGCGGGTCGTCGGCCTGGTCCGCGCCGAGGTCGGCCGGGATCGGGCTGCCGAACTGGATGTACCACTTGGACGGCAGCGGGATCAGCCCGAGCGGACCCAGCCACGGGAAGGTCGGCGTCACCGGGAAGTACGGGGTGCCCAGCAGCCGGGCCACCGACTTGAGGTTGCCCAGCATCGGGTACGTCTCCTCGGCGCCGACGATCGACACCGGGATGATCGGAGCGCCGGTACGCAGTGCCGCCGAGACGAACCCGCCGCGCCCGAACCGCTGGAGCTTGTACCGGTCCCGGTAGAGCTTGCCGATCCCCTTGAACCCCTCCGGGAACACGCCGACCAGTTCACCCTTGCGCAGCAGCCGCTCGGCGTCCGGGTTGCAGGCCAGCGTGCTGCCGTGCTTGCGGGCCAGCTCCGAGACGACCGGCATCCGGAACACCAGGTCGGCCCCGAGCAGGCGCAGGTGTCGCTGCTCCGGGTGCTCGTCGTGGACGGCCAGCGCGAGCATCAGCGCGTCGAGCGCGAGGGTGCCGGAGTGGTTGGCCACCACCAGGGCGGCACCCTTGGCCGGTAGCTGCTCGATCCCGCGTACGTCCACCCGGAACCAGTCCCGGTAGAGCGGGCGCAGCAGCGGGTGCAGTACGGCGTCGGTCAGCTCGGGATCGAAGCCGAACTCGTCGACCTCGTACTCCCCGGTCAGGCGGCGGCGCAGGAAGGCCAGCGCGCCGGCGACCCGGCGGTCCCAGACGTCCGGTACGGGCTCGTACTCGGTCATCGTCCCTCACCTGCCCAAGGCGGCCCGGCCCTGCCGGATGCCCGCGAGGATGGTCTGCTCCAGCGCCTTGATGGCCTCGCCCGGCAGTACGCTGCCGGTGCCCCGGAGGAAGTCGGCGAACGCGACCGCGGTCGGTCGCGGCGTGTACCCGAACTCGTCGATCAGCGCGGTCGTGTCCACCACCCGACCGTGTACGAACAGGTCCAGCTGGTCCAGGCTCACCGTGGTGCCCAGGCCCCCGCCGGAGCGGCTGAGCGCGGACATGCCCCGCTCGGGTACCGGTAGGGCGATCCGGCCGGCCCGGCGTACCGCCTGGGACAGCGTGATCACCCCGGCCCCGGCCACGTTGAAGGTGCCCGGATGCGCTTCGAGGACCGAGCGGTGCAGGACCTCGAGCGCGTCGTCGACGTGGACGAACTGCAACCGCGGGTCCCGGCCGAGCACGGTCGGGACGATCGGCGAGCTGAAGTAGCGGGTGAGCGTCGTGTTGGCGTGCCGGCCGATCAGCGGCGCGAACCGCAGTACCGTCGCGGCCACCTCCGGCCGGCGCCGGCGGAACCCGCGCACGTACCCCTCGATGTCCAGCACGTCGCGCGCGAAGCCGCCGCGCGGGATCTCCCGTGGCTCGGTGTCCTCGGTGAACACGGCCGGGTCGCGGAACGACGCCCCGTACGCGGCGGTCGAGGACCGTACCACGATCTTCCGCAGGTCCGGCGCGCGCTGGCAGGCGGCCAGGAGCTGCATCGTGCCGATGACGTTCTGCTCCTTCATTGCCGCCCGGCCACCGGGCTGGGTACCGGCGCCGGAGGCGATGTCCAGGTGGACGACCGCCTCGACCCGGCGCCCGGTGATGACCCGGGCCGGCTCGCTGGTGCAGATGTCAGCGCGCTCGAACTCGACGGTGTCGCCCAGGACAGCGGCCTGCTGACCGGTCGGCTCCCGGTCGTCCAGGCCGATCACCCGTTCGATCCGGGGATCGGCGGCCAGCCGCGCGGCGACCTGCGCGCCCAGGTACCGGGAGACACCGGTGACCAGCACCACCCGTGGCGGGGTGGCGGCGGACACCGGTGCGGAGGTCACTTGCCGAGACGGCGACGCTGGACCCTGGTCTTGCGCAGCAGCTTGCGGTGCTTCTTCTTCGCCATGCGCTTGCGGCGCTTCTTGACCACGGAGCCCATATGGCCAGTCCCCTCGAACCTGCGTTGCCTGCGTGATTAGGGGTCCAGCCTAGCGGCCCGCAGCGGTGTCGCGGAAATCGGGCCGCGGTTACGCGGATTCCTGAAAAGCTTCCCGCAGGTACGTGTGCACCGCGTGCTCCGGTACCCGGAACGACCGGCCGACCCGGACGGCGGTCAGCTCGCCCGAGTGCACCAACCGGTACACGGTCATCTTGGACACCCGCATGAGTTCCGCCACTTCGGCGACGGTCAGGAACCTGACCTCAGCCAGCCTGCCGTCCGAGTGCGGTGATCCGGTCATGGCTCACCCCGGTCCCTCGCGGCGCGCTCGGCCACGCGCCTGTGTAACTAGGACGGTACCGGTACGTGAGTGAATCGCGCGATCCTTCCCGAGAATCAATCACGACACACCCGGCTACTTCCTTGACACGAGCGCCCTGAGGAAGAACGAAAGGTTCGCCGGGCGCTCGGCGAGGCGGCGCATGAGGTATGCGTACCACTGTGTCCCGTACGGCACGTAGACGCGCACGGTGTACCCCGCCGCGGCCAGCCGGAGCTGCTCCTCCGGCCGGACCCCGTACAGGAGCTGGAACTCGAAGTCGCCCGGCACCCGGTCGAACCACCGGGCCCGGTCCTCCGCGATCGCGATCAGCCGGGGATCGTGGGTGGCCACCATCGGGTACCCGGGGCCGGAAATCAGGATCGACAGGCACCGCACGTACGACCGGTCCACCTCGAGCGTGGACTGGAAGGCGACCGACTCGGGCTCGGCGTACGCCCCCTTGCACAGCCGTACCCGCGACCCCGGCGTGGCCAGCTCGCGGCAGTCCCCCTCGGTCCGGCGCAGGTACGCCTGGAGCACCGCGCCGGTGGCCGGGAAGTCCGCGCGCAACCGGGCCAACGTGTCCAGCGTCTCGTCGGTGGTCTCGTGGTCCTCCATGTCGAGGGTGACCGTGGTGCCGGCGGCGGCCGCGGCGGCGCAGACCGCGTGCGCGTGCTCGTACGCCAGCTCCTCGTCGAACCGCTGCCCGAGCGCGGACAGCTTCAGGCTCACCTCGGCGACCCCGGTCAGCCCGGCGTCGGCGAGGGCCTTGAGCAGCCGCAGGTACTCGTCCTTGGTGGCGGCCGCCTGGTCCGGCGTGAGGGTGTCCTCGCCGAGGTGGTCCAGGGTCACCGCGAGGCCCGCGGCGGCGAGCTCGCGGGTCACGCGCAGCGCGTCGTCGGTACCGGTGCCGGCGACGAACCGGCGCACCACGTCCCGGGTCACCGGGACCGTCTCGACCAGCCGCTCCACCCGGGTTGACCGGGACGCGGCGAGAATGGCGCTTCTCAGCATGAGCTGAGGGTATCTCCGGCGGCCCGCGCGGACCCGGCAACCACGACGGGCACCCGGTGGGTACGCTCGCGGACGGGCGGACCGCGGAACCCCTTCACGGAAGGTTGGCGTCGATGCACCGGATCAGCAGCGCCCCTCGGGCCGGCTGGCGGGACATCGTGCGCGCGCAGGCGGCCGAGTTCGCCGGCGCCGACGTACCGGAGGCGTTGCAGCGCTGGGACGAGAGCGCCTGCTACGTGCTGAGCCTGCGCGAGGTGCTCCGGCTGGAGGCGATCACCGAGGAACTGCACGGGATGTGCCTGGCGGCCGCCCGGTACGTGGTGATGAACAGCCGGTACCCGGAGTTCGGCATCCCGGACTGGGCCGCCCCGGGGCTGCGCCGCTCGCTCGCCTCGTACGCGCCCAGCCTGTACAGCTGCCTGGACCTCTGGTACGACGGCACCTCCCCGCCCAAGCTGCTGGGCTTCCACGCCGACAACCCGCCCGGCCTGGTCGAGACGGCGATCGTCCAGTGGTACTGGCTGGACCAGGTCAGCCCGGAACAGGACCAGTGGAACCAGCTCCACGAGCGGCTGGTCGCCGGCTGGCAGGCGATCGCGCCGCGGCTGGGCGACAAGACCGTCCACTGTGGATGGTCCGACCTCGACACGGTCGGCACGGACCGGATGACCATCGGGTACATCGCCGAGACTGCCCGCCAGGCCGGGCTCAGCCCGCAACTGCTGCCGATGCGCGCGATCGGCTGGGACGGTGCCCGGTTCCTCGACGAGCGGGCGGAACAGATCACCACCTGCTTCAAGCTGTACCCGTGGTCGTGGATGATCCGCGAGCCCTACGGCCGGCACGCGCTCGCCGAGACCAACCCGATCAACTGGCTGGAGCCGGCCTGGAAGCTGTTGCTGGCCAGCCCGGCGCTGGCCGCGCTGCTCTGGGAGCTGTACCCGGGCCATCCCAACCTGCTGCCGGCCTACCTGGACGGCCCGCGCGACCTGCCGGACTTCGACGCCATCCCGCTGCCCGACTCATCCGGGTACTGCTACCGGCTGGCCAGCCCGTTGCCGGCGTTCGACGGTCAGCACGTGGCGCTGTCCAGTTGGGTGGTGACCGACGTGGAGAACAAGGGCCGGGCCGCAGGGGTCGGCTTCCGTGAATCCATCGGACCTACTATGGCGGGGTACGCCCGGTTCGTACCGCACGTGGTGACCCGATGATGTCGCTTCACGTGGGGTTTGCGTCTACCGTTGTCGAGTGAACTTCGACGCGTACGCGCACCGCGCCGTTGATCTGGTCAACGCGCCACTGGCCGGCCTCGACGATCTGAAGATCCTGTTCCGGGACGAAAGCTGGATGTGCGAGGAGGCCA
This sequence comes from Actinomycetota bacterium, assembly GCA_005885115.1. GTDB lineage: Bacteria > Actinomycetota > Actinomycetes > Mycobacteriales > Micromonosporaceae > AC-43. The sequence continues at coordinate 8,926 of VAXX01000116.1, forward strand.
CCGACCGGGACGTCGCCACGTTCCGCCGGGCGCAGAAGAAGCTGCGTGAAGTCTTCGAGCTGGGTGCGGGCGGCCGCGACCTGGACGCGGTACAGGCGCTCAACCTGCTCCTGGAGACGCACCCGATGCAGCCGCGCATCTCCGGCCACGACGCCGCCGACTGGCACATGCACGTCACCAGCCGGGGTGCCACCATCTCCGCCGAGTACCTGGCCGGGGCGGTCTGGGGATTGGCCGTGTGGCTGTGCGAGTACGGCAGCGCCCGGTTCGGGGTGTGCGCCGACGAGCGCTGCGGCAACGTCTACCTCGACACGTCGTCGAACTGCTGCCGGCGGTTCTGCTCCGAGCGGTGCGCGACCCGGTCCCATGTCGCGGCCCATCGCGCCCGGAAGCGGGCATTGGCGCCAGTCTAAGCGTCCACTGTGGACGGTGCGAGGTGGGTACGGGCGAAGGCGAGCGCCTCGGCCAGATCCGCCTCCCGGTCCGAGCGGCTGGCCGCCCGGCGCGTCGATACCTCGACCGCGATCGATCCGGTGAACCCGCGTCCGGCGAGCGAGGCGAGCAGCTTCGCGCACGGCTGGTTGCCCCGTCCAGGTACGAGGTGCTCGTCGCGACCCTCCCCGGTGCCGTCCCCCAGGTGTACGTGGGCCAGCCGCGGACCCATCGCGTCGGCCATCGCCAGCGCGTCGCTGCGCGATGCCGAACAGTGCGACAGGTCCAGCGTGTACGCGTCGAAGCCGACCTTGGTCGGGTCCCAGCCCGGCGCGTACGGGATGAACTCCCGCCCGGCCATGCGTACCGGGAACATGTTCTCCACCGCGAACCGGATCCGCGGATGCTGCTCCGCGAGCCGGGCCATCCCCGCCACGAACGTACGCGCATAGTCGCGCTGCCACGTGAACGGCGGATGTACCACCACCACCTGCGCGCCCAGCGCGTCGGCCAACCCGGCCGCGCGGCGCAACCGCTCCCACGGGTCCGGGCTCCACACCCGCTGGGTGACCAGCAGACAGGGCGCGTGTACCGACCGGATCGGCACCCCGTAGTGCTCGGACAGCCCGCGCAGCGCGCCGGCGTCCTGGCTGACCGCGTCGGTCCAGACCATCACCTCGACCCCGTCGTAGCGCAGGGCCGCCGCGGTCGCGAACGCCGCCGAGGTCGGCTCGGGGAAGACCGACGACGTCGACAGCAGCACAGGTGTCACAGCGTCAGGGTAGCCCCGCCCCGCGCGCGGCACCCTTCAGCTCTCCAGGATGTCCAACCGACGGAGGATGACGCCCTCCCGCAGGGCCCACGGGCAGAACTCGACGGCGTCGATACCCAGGCGGCGCATCGTCGCCTCGGCCACGATCGCCCCGGCCAGCAGTTGGTGTGCCCGGCTGGCGCTGACCCCGTCCATCTCGGCGAGCTTGCTGGACGGGATGTGCTGGATGAAGCCGCGTACCTGGTGCAGCCCGGTCAGCGTGAGCATCCGGTGGACCAGCGGGCCTTCCGCCGACGGTGCGGCACCGGAGAGCCGGGCCAGGGTACGGAAGGTCTTCGAGGTGGCCACCGGACGGTCCCAGCCGGCCGCCGTCAACGTCTTCGCCGGCTTGTCGAGCAGCTTGTCCACGTAGTCGATCAGGGCGTCGATGTCGCTGGAGCGCGGCGGGTCGCCGTGCAGGCGCTCGCGGGTCAGCCGGCCGGCCCCCAGCGGTACGGACAGCGCGGTGTCCGGCTCCTCGTCGATCCCGCTGGCCAACTCCAGCGAGCCGCCGCCGATGTCGAGCACCAGCAGGCGCCCGGCCGACCACCCGAACCAGCGGCGTACCGCGAGGAAGGTCATCCGCGCCTCGCCCTCGCCGGACAGCACCCGCAGCTCGACGCCGGCCTCCTCGCGGACCCGGGCGAGCACCTCGGCCGCGTTCGTCGCGTCACGTACCGCCGAGGTGGCGAAGGCGAGCAGGTCGTCGGTCTGCAACCGCTCCGCGGAGCGGCGCGCCGCCTTGACCGCGGCCACCAGCGCGTCGGCCCCCTCGCGGGACAGCCGCCCGTCCGGCGTGAGCTGCTCGGCCAGCCGCAACACGGCCTTCTCGGAGTGGGCCGGCCACGGGTGCGCGCCGAGGTACGCGTCCACCACGAGCAGGTGCACCGTGTTGGACCCCACGTCAAGGACACCGAGTCGCATGGGGCTTACGCTAACCCGATGGGTACCCCCGTCGCCGTCCAGCTGACCGATCCGCGTGATCTGGAGGTCGGCCTCGACTTCCCCCGGGAGTGGGTGGAGTTCGCCGATCCGGCTGACCCGGCGCACCTGGTCCGCGCCGACCTCACCTGGCTGCTGTCCCGCTGGACGTGCGTGTTCGGCAAGTCCTGCCACGGCATCATCCGGGGCCGGGCGGCGGACGGCTGCTGCTCGCACGGCGCGTTCTTCACCGACGCCGACGACGAGAAGCGGGTACGCGCGGCGGCGAAGAAGCTGACCCCGCAGACCTGGCAGCACTTCCGGCGCGGGTTCAAGAACTACACCGAGGTCGACACCGTGGACGGTACGACCCCGGCGCGGCGTACCGCGACGCGCGAGGGCGGCCCGTGCGTGTTCCTCAACGACGCCGACTTCCCGGGTGGCTGGGGCTGCGCGCTGCACGCCCAGGCGCTGCGCGACGGGGTACACCCGTTGGAGTACAAGCCGGACGTGTGCTGGCAACTGCCGATCCGCCGGGATCAGGAGTGGGCCAAGCGGCCGGACGGCTCGAAGGTACTGGTGTCCACGATCACCGAGTTCGACCGGCGCGGTTGGGGCGAGGGCGGCCACGACCTGGACTGGTGGTGCACGTCCTCACCGGAGGCGCATGTCGGGGCCGAGCCGCTGTTCGTCTCGTACGGTCCGGAGCTCACCGCGCTGATCGGCCGGGCCGCGTACGACAAGCTGCACGAGCTGTGTACCGCCCGGCTGGCCCAGGGTCTGGTGGCCCGGCACCCGGCGACCCCGGCACAGCCACCGGCGACGGCCACTCCGGGCGGCCTCGAACCGGCCTCTACCCGCGCCCCGCGCAGCCGCCGCTCCTGAGCGCGGCCTACGGCTCGAACTTGTAGCCCAGGCCGCGGACGGTGACGATGTAGCGCGGCGTGGACGGCTCCGGCTCGATCTTGGAACGCAACCGCTTCACGTGTACGTCGAGGGTCTTGGTGTCCCCGACGTAGTCCGCGCCCCACACCCGGTCGATGAGCTGTCCCCGGGTCAACACCCGACCCGAGTTGCGCAGCAGCATCTCCAGCAGCTCGAACTCCTTGAGCGGCAACGGTACGGCGGCTCCGGAGACGGTCACCACGTGCCGTTCGACGTCCATCCGTACCGGGCCGGCGGACAGGGTCGGCGGGGTCAGCTCGGCGGCCTCGCCGGCGTTGCGGCGCAGGACGGCCCGGATCCGCGCGACCAGTTCCCGCGGCGAGTACGGCTTGGTCACGTAGTCGTCGGCGCCGATCTCCAGCCCGACGACCTTGTCGATCTCGGAGTCCCGTGCGGTGAGGAAGCATCAGGTCCAGCAGGACGATGTCCGCGCCGGTGCGGTCGAACTCGGTGAGCGCGGAGGTACCGGTCGCGGCGACCGACACCTCGAAGCCCTCTTTACGCAGCATGTAGGACAAGGCGTCCGAGAACGACTCCTCGTCCTCCACGACCAGCACTCGGGCCATCAGGCGCTTCCCTTCGCTTCCGCGGTTTCCGCCGCGATCTCAACGGACGGTGGTAGCGGCAGGACGGCGTCCGGCGGTCGCGCCGGCAGCCGCAAGGTGAACGTCGATCCGACGCCGACCGTGCTGACCACCTCGACCTGCCCGCCGTGGTTGGTCGCGATGTGCTTGACGATGGCCAGGCCCAGCCCGGTACCGCCGGTGGCGCGCGAGCGCGCCTTGTCGGCGCGGTAGAACCGCTCGAAGATCCGGTCGAGGTCCTTGGGTTCGATGCCGATCCCCTGGTCGATCACGGCGATCTCGACCACGTCGGCGTCGCCGCGCGCGGTGATGGTGACCCGGGGAGCGGGTTTGCCGTCCTCGGCGTCGGGCGAGTACGCCACCGCGTTCTCCGCGAGGTTGGCCACCGCGGTCATCAGTTGGCTCTCGCTGCCGTACACGGTCAGCCCGCGCATCCCGACGAAGCCGACCTCGAGCCCCTTGGCCGAGGCCGGGGTACGGGTCCGATCGATCACCTCGGCGACGATCCGGTCGACCGAGACGGGTGCCGGCTCGGGCAGCGGCTCCCCGCCCTGTAGCCGGGTCAGGTCCAGCAGCTCGCTGACCAGCCGGCCGAGCCGGGTGGACTCGTGCCGGATCCGCTCGGCGAACCGGCGGGCCGCCGCGAGGTCCTGGCGGAAGTCGGTCTGGCGCAGTTCCTCGTCGGTGGAGTCGGCGGCCACGTCGGTGGCGTCGAGCAGCGCCTCGGCCAGCAACTGCAGGGCCCCGACCGGGGTCTTCAGCTCGTGGCTGACGTTGGCGACGAAGTCCCGGCGTACCCGGGCGACCCGGTGCGCCTCGGTGACGTCGGCCGCTTCGACCGTCACGTACCCGTCCCCGAGCGCGACCGCGCGGATGTGCACCCCGAGCGGGTCCCGCCCGCCGCCCCGGGGCAGGTCGAGCTCCACCTCCCGGCGGGTACCGGTGCGGCGGGCCTGCCCGGCCAGGGTACGGACGACGGTGTGCGCGACGGGTGCCCCCCCGACGGTGGTTCCGGCGCGCAGCAGCCCCATCTCCTTGGCGGCCGGGTTGGCCAGCACCGCCCGGTCCTCCCCGTCCAGGACGAGCACCCCGACGCGCAGCGCGTCGAGGCTGCGCCGGCCCAGCCCTTTGGCCCCGACGCGCCTGTCGGGCTCGGCGGCGTCGGCATCGTTACGGCGCCGCATCAGGAACTCCACAGGCAGATGGTAGGGCGATTGTTAACCTTCGGATTTCGCCCTGCTGGACAAATCCGGCACGCGACGGAGAATGTTTCATCCATGTTCACCGGTACGACGCTTGATCAACCTAGCGTCCAGACCAGCCACCCGAGGGAGCGACATGCGTCAGGAGTACCAGGCCGAACTCGCCGAGGTGAACCGGCTCCTGGTCACCATGGCCGAGGGGGTCCGCGCGGCGCTGCACCGGGCGACCGGGGCCCTGCTCAACGCCGACCGGACCGAGGCCGAGGAAGTGGTCCACGCCGACGCGGAGATCGACGCGGTGTACCAGCAGGTCGAGGACAAGGTGTACGACCTGCTCGCCCGGCAGGCACCGGTCGCCTCCGACCTTCGGCTGGTGGTGACCGCGCTGCACATCGCCG
>VAXX01000293.1:0-3152 GCA_005885115.1 Actinomycetota bacterium
GCCACCACGATCATGTTCTCCCCGGTCGGTTCGACGACGATCAGGGCGACGCCGGACGTCCCGTACACCACGCGCAGCAGAGAAATGTCAACAGTGGACGCGGTCAGCCGGGCGCGGAGGGTGACCCCGAAGCTGTCCGATCCGATCGCCCCGATCAGCGCGACCGACGCCCCGGCGCGGCACGCCGCGATGGCCTGGTTGGCGCCCTTGCCGCCAGGGACCTGACTGAAGTCGTTGCCCAGTACCGTTTCCCCGGCCCTGGGCAGGTGCGGCGCGGTGGCGACCAGGTCGATGTTGGCGCTGCCCACCACGACGACCCTCATGACGCCCGCGCGGTGAACCGGCCGTCGCGGTACTCGACCCGCAGCGGCAGGTCGAACGTCTTGGACAGGTGCTCGCTGGTGACCGTCTCGGTGAGCAGGCCAGCGGCGACCACGCTGCCCTCGCGCAGCAGCAGCGCGTGGGTGAACCCGGGCGGGATCTCCTCGACGTGGTGGGTCACCAGGACCAGCGCCGGCGCGTCGGGGTCGGCGGCCAGGTCGGCCAGCCGCCGTACCAGGTCCTCGCGCCCGCCCAGGTCGAGCCCGGCCGCGGGCTCGTCCAGCAGCAACAGCTCCGGATCGGTCATCAGCGCGCGGGCGATCTGTACCCGCTTGCGCTCGCCCTCCGACAGCGTCCCGTACGCCCGCTCCGCCAGCCCACCGACGCCCACCTGGTCCAGCAGGGCCCGGGCCCGGGACGAGTCCAGCGTCTCGTACGCCTCGCGGAACCGGCCCACCACCGACCAGGCGGCGGTCAGCACCGCGTCCAGTACCGTCTCCTCCGGCGGCATCCGGTCGTGCACCGCGACCGAGGTCAGCCCGATCCGGGTACGCAGCTCGAACACGTCGGTACGCCCCAGCCGCTCGCCGAGCACGTCGACCGTCCCCCGGGACGGGTGCAGCCGGGCCGCCGCCAGGTTCAGCAGGGTCGTCTTGCCGGCCCCGTTGGGCCCGAGCACCACCCAGCGTTCGTCGAGTTCGACCCGCCAGTCGACGTCCCGGAGCAGGTCCTTGCCACCGCGCGTGACGGTGGCCTGCTCGACGGCGATGACCAGATCCGGATCGGGCTGCACGACCGTATCGTGCCACGGGGCACACGGACGGGCCGCGCGGCCGTAGGGTGTTGCGTCGTGGGATCCGTCATTGAGATCGAGGGCCTGCGCAAGACGTACCGGACGCTGCTGCACGGACCCCGACAGGCGCTCGACGGGTTCGACATGGTGGTCGAGCCCGGGCAGGTGCACGGCTTCCTCGGGCCCAACGGCTCGGGCAAGACGACCACCCTGCGTACCCTGCTGGGCCTGGTCCGCCCCGGCGGCGGCCGGATGCGGGTCCTGGGCCAGCCGGTGCCGCACGCGCTGGCCGCGGTCACGCCCAGGATCGGCGCGGTCGTGGAGAGCCCCCAGTTCTTCGGCAACTTCTCCGGCCGGCGCACCCTGCGGCTGCTCGCCACCACCGGTGGCATCCCGCACCGCCGGGTCGAGGAGGTGCTGGACATCGTCGGGCTGCACGGCCGCGCGAACGACCGGGTCAAGGCGTACTCGCTGGGCATGCGCCAGCGCCTCGCGGTCGCCTCCGCGCTGCTGAAATCCCCCGAACTGCTGATCCTGGACGAGCCGGCCAACGGCTTGGACCCGGCCGGCATCCGGGAGATGCGCGACCTCATGCGCGACGTGGTCGCCGCCGGCGCCACCGTCCTGCTCTCCAGCCACATCCTCGGCGAGGTCCAGCAGATCTGCGACTCGGTGACGATCATCGCGCACGGCCGCCGGGTCACCGCCGGGCCGGTCGCCGACGTCCTGGCCAGCCAGGACAAGGGCGAGTTCCGGGTCAAGGTGGACGACCCGGCCCGGGCCGCGGCGGTGCTGGCCGAAGCAGGCGCGGTGGTACGCCCGGCAGAGGACCATCTGGTCGTCACCGGCGTCACCGATCCCGCCTGGGTCACCCGTACCCTGGCCGGGCAGGACCTCTGGGTCGCCGAGCTGACCCCGATCACCCCTGACCTGGAGAGCGTCTTCCTCCAGCTCACCGACGAACCGGCGGTGTCCGCGTGAAGCTCATCCGCGCCGAACTCGTCCGGCTGTTCGCCCGCCGGTTCACCCGGATCGCGCTGGTCGGGGTACTCCTGCTGCTGGCCGGCATCGCCACCGTCATCTGGATCACCAACCACAAGCCGACCCCGGCCGACCGGCTCTCCGCGCACATCGCCGCCGAGCAGGCGCTGACCGAACGCAACGCGGCCTACCAGCAGTGCGTGGACGCCCAGTCCCGTACCCCCAGCCCGGGGGCCACCGACTCCGGCGCCAAGCAGTTCCCGCCCGGCTTCGACTGCCACCAGATCACCGACTACCCGTCGACCGACGCCGATTTCCTGCCCGCCAGCTTCCGGCTCGCCGCCGCCGGGCCGGACCTGTTCCGGGCCCTCGGCGCGCTGCTGGCCCTGTTCGGGTTCGCGGTCGGCGCGTCGTTCATCGGCGCGGAGTGGAGCTCGGGCGGCATCCTGACGCTGCTGCTGTGGCGGCCCAACCGGACGCCGGTCTGGCTGGGCAAACTGGGTAGCCTGCTGCTGGGCGTACTCGGTGTCGGCGTGGTCTACAGCGTGCTGTGGTACGCCACGTTGTGGGTACTGGCGGACAACCGGGGTTCGAGCGCCCTGACCGCCGGGGCGCTGCGGTCCCTCGCGCTGGTCGACGTACGGGCGATCACGCTCACCCTGGTGGCCGCCACCGTCGGGTACGCCGTCTCGGCCCTGGGCCGCAACACGGCCACCGCCCTCGGGGCGGCCGTCGCCTGGGTGGTGATCTTCGAGGTCGGCACCCGGATCATCCTCGGGCTGATGAACGCGGCCCGGCCCGAGCGCTGGCTCCTGTCCTCGTACGTCCAAGCGTGGCTGACCAACGGCGCCCGGTTCTTCGACGAGTCGAAGTGCCACAACGGGCCCGATCCGTGCGTGGGCGTCTGGTGGCGGATCTCAGCCCAACAGTCCGCCCTGGTCGGCGTGACCCTCCTCGTCGTCGTCACCGCCGTGTCCCTCTACTCCTTCCGCCGCCGCGACGTCACGTAACGCTGACCCGCTCAGTCGAAGGTCGCGCCGAACACCTCGTCACGAGC
>VAXX01000293.1:3180-6948 GCA_005885115.1 Actinomycetota bacterium
GACTCCGCCGGCCAGCCCGACCTCGCCAGCGAGTACCACCAGCGCCGGGTCGAGGACCAGGCACGCGGCGGAGAGCCCGAGCGCCAGGCGCCGGGCCAGCTCGTCCAGCACCGGGCCGCCGGTCGTACCGGCGTTGACCGCCGCCCGTACCGCCTCCTGCGCCGTACCGGCCCGGAAGCCGTGCTCCCGGGCGACCGCGCGGACCGACTCGGCGACCGCCAGTTCCTTGAAGCCGCCCTTGGACCGGCGGGCCACGTCCCGCGGCACGGGCGCCCCGGCGACCGGCAGGTACCCGATCTCGCCGGCCGCCCCGCTGACCCCCCGGTGCAGCCGGCCGCCGAGCATGACCGCCATCCCGACGCCCCGGTCCAGCCAGAGCAGGACGAAGTCGGCGACCCCCCGGGCCGCGCCGGTATGCGCCTCGGCCACCGCGGCGAGGTTCACGTCGTTCTCGAAGACGACCGCCCGCTTGAGGTCCTCGCGCAGCTTGGCGAGCAGGCCCCGCTGCCAGCGGGGCAGGTCGAAGGCGAAGGACATGTCGCCGGTGTTGGGGTCCACCAGGCCGGGGCTGCCCAGCACCACCCGGCGTACCTTCTCCAGCGGCGCCTTGGCGCTGCGGGCCGCCTCGATCACCGCGTTGTGCACCACGCCGACCGGGTCGTCGCTGTCGTGCGTGGACTGCTCGACCCGCCCCTGGACGGTACCGGTGATGTCGGCACACGCGGCGATCGCCTGCTCCGGCCCCACCTCGACGCCGACGACGAACGCGCTCGCGGGTACCACCGCGTAGAGCGAGGCGTTCGGACCGCGCCCGCCGGCCTGCTCGCCGACCCGCGCGACGAGGCCCCGCTCCTCCAGCCTTTCCACCAGCTGGGATGCGGTGACCTTGGACAACCCGGTCAGCTCGCCGAGCTGGGCACGGGTCAATGGCCCCTGGTCCAGCAACAACTCGAGCGCGGCCCGGTCGTTGATGGCCCTCAGGAGCCTCGGGGTACCCGGAAGGCGGGTTGAGCTCATCGCGGTGGTACCTCTATCGTTTAGGAAACTTTCCTAATTAGCTGTAGTACGTGGAAGATATCGGTAGCGTACGGTCAGAACCCGTACCGGGGTTCCCGGGCGCCCGCGACCGCTTCCAGGACACGAATCGGGTCAGCCCGGCGGGCTGGCGGAGGGGAACGAAGAGTGGCGATCGATCCTGGGTTGCGGCGGCTAGCCCTGCGGACCCTCCTCCCAGCCTTCCGCGGGGACACCGCCCCGTCGTGGGCGATCGACCTGATCGCCGACGGCGTCGGCGGCTACATCATCTTCGGGTACAACATCGTCGACCGCGAGCAGCTCGCCGCGCTCACCGGACAGCTCCGGGCCGCGCGGTCGGACGTACTCATCTCGGTCGATGAGGAGGGCGGCGACGTCACCCGCCTGGCCCACCACGCGGGCAGCCCGTACCCGGGCAACGCCGCCCTCGGCGCGGTCGACGACCTGGGGCTGACCGAGCGGATCTACCGGGCGATCGGGCTCGACCTGCTCGCCGCCGGGTTCAACCTGAACCTCGCGCCGACCATCGACGTCAACACCACCGACGAGAACCCCATCATCGGTACCCGGGCCTTCGGCGCCGAGGCTCCGAAGGTGGCCGCCCACGCCGCCGCCGCGATCACCGGCCTCCAGTCGGTCGGGGTGGCCGCCTGCGCCAAGCACTTCCCCGGCCACGGCGCGACCAACTCCGACTCGCACCGTGAGCTGCCCACCGTCGACGTACCCATCGAACTGTTGCGCGAGCGCGACCTCGCCCCGTTCGCGGCCGCCATCAAGGCCGGCACCCAGGCCGTGATGACCGCGCACATCCGGGTACCGGTGCTCACCGGCGACCTGCCGGCCACGCTGTCCCGCGCCGCGATGTTCGACCTGCTGCGCCGGGAGATGGGCTTCACCGGGGTGGTGGTCACCGACGCGCTGGAGATGAACGGCGTCGCCGGGCCGGCCGGCGGCACCGCGAAGGCCGCCGCCCGGGCCCTGGCCGCCGGCAACGACCTGCTGTGCCTGGGCTCGCGGGTGGACGCCGAGCTCGTCGAGGAGAGCGTGGCCGAGATCCTCGCCGGGGTCGAGGCCGGCTGGCCGCGCCGAGGACGGTATCGGGTACCCGGCGGCGCAGCGCGCCGTCAAGGTGGAGGGCAGCCTCGCCGGGCTCGGGGTACCGCTGATCGTGCAGGTACTGGAGTCCGAGGCCGAGGTCAACATCGCCGTCGGGCCCGGGGTGCCGTGGGGGCTGGGCCCGCACATCAACGGCACCGAGCAGGTACACATCGCCTCGCAGAGCGCCTCGCCGGCCGCGCTGCGCGCCGCCGCCGGTACCCGGCCGATCGTCGTCGTCGGGCGCAACCTGCATCGGCTCCCCGGCGCCGCCGGACTGATCGAGGAACTGGCCGCCAGCCACCCCGTCGTGGCGGTGGAGATGGGCTGGCCGTCGGCGTGGCGCCCGGCCGGCGTACGCGCGTTCGTCACCACGTACGGCGCCAGTCGCGCCAACGGCTGGGCGGCCGCCTCCACGCTGGGCCTGCTGCCGCACGCCTGACACGGTCACGCCGAGGCGGTGCGGACCAGGGTCCGGATCTGGCGCAGGAGTACCGACAGCGCGGCGAGGTCGGAGCGCCCGTCCTCGAAGTCGCCCATCGCGTTGCGGGCCCGGGAGATCGCGGCCGCGTTGGCGTGCTCCCACTCGGTCACCCGGTCCTCGGCCGGCAGGTCGGCCGAGGTGGAGCTGAGTACCTCGCCGGTCAGCGCGGCGAGCGCGGCGTACAGGTCGTACCGCAGCGCCATCCGGGCCAGCGTCTCGTACCGGTCGTTGCGCGGCAGCAGCGAGATCCGGGACAGCAGGTTGTCGACCCGGAAGCGCTCGGACAGGACGAAGTAGACGCTGGCCACCTCGGCGGTGTCCCGCCCGAGGGTGTCGGCCAGCGCGACGATGTCCAGCAGCCCGAAGCCGTACAGGATCCGGGTGGCCCAGTCCGCGAGCTCGCCCGGGATGCCCAGGGTGTGCAGGTGCTGGGCGTACGTGCGCAGCGCCTCCCGCTCCCGGCCGCGGAACAACGCACCGAGCCGGGGCAGCAGTCCCGCGACGCCGGGCCGCATCCGGGCGATCTCGGCGGTCACGTCCAGCGGTACCCGGTGGTTGGTGACCAGCCACCGGACCGCCCGGTCCAGGAGCCGGCGGACCTCCAGGTACACGGTCGTCTGGGCGTTGGTCGGGACCCTGTTGTCCAGCGCCTCGACGGCCCGCCACAGCTCGGTCAGCCCGTACGTGTCGCGGACGATCAGATATGCGCGTAGGACGTCGGCCGGGGAGGCGCCGGTCTCCTCGACCGCGCGGTACACGAACGTGCTCCCGCCCCGGTTGACCACCTCGTTGACGAGCTGGGTGGTGATGATCTCCCGGCGCAGGGCGTGGCTGTCCATCCGGTCGGCGTACCGCTCGCGCAGCGGGGTCGGGAAGTAGTCCAGCAGCACCTGACGGGTCCACGGGTCGTCGGGCAGGGTGGAGGAGTTGATCTCGTCCTCCAGCGCGATCTTCACGTACGCCAGTTGCACCGCGAACTCCGGCGAGGTGAGCCCCGTCCCGGTGGCGTAGCGCTGCTCCAGCTCCTCGTCGGTGGGCATCGCCTCGATCGTGCGGTCCAGCCGCCCGTCCCGCTCCAGGTCGGCGAGCAGTCGCCGGTGTACCGGCAGCAACGAATGGGTCTGCGACCGCGCGTTGCCCAGCGCCGTGGCCTG
>VAXX01000294.1 GCA_005885115.1 Actinomycetota bacterium
CGGCGGCCTGACCGAGCAGCCGGATCAGGTCCAGCCGCTCGGTGACGTCCAGTACCGCGTACGCCGCCCCCACCATCCGGTCGGTGATCAGGTCGGCCCGGATGCGCCGGCGCAGCAGGGGCGCCACCGGCGGGTACGGCGGCTGCCACCCGTACGCGACGGCTGCCGCCTCACCCTCGGTCGAGGCGATCAGTGCCTCCAGCGGGCTCAGTCCACCGGCCCGGATCGCCACCAGATGCGCCGAGGTCCGGTGCTCCAGCAGCAGCTTGACCAGGACCGCGGCGCGCGCCCCGGGCCCGTCGTCGGGGATCGGCATGGACCGCCAGGCGCTGAACAGGGGCAGCCCGGCCCCGTCGGCCGACAGCACCACCCGCTGCGCGAGGTCGACCAGCCGGGATACCGCCGGGAAGGCGTCGAGCCTGTCCCGGCCCCAGCGGCAGCACTCGGCGAGATGGTGCTCGGCGACCTGGCTCGGGGTGGTGACCCGCCGGGCCGACTCCCACCCGTCGCGTACCGCGTCGATGGCGATGAAGCCCAGCGCCGCCGCCACGATGTCGGGCCGCACGTCGCCCAGCGCCCCACCCCGGCCGGCCACGTAGAAGGCCCACCCGGTCAGGCCGAGCTGGCGGGCCCGGCGCAGCGTCTTCGGATCCTCCGCGAACGCGCCGCCCAACTCCTGCACGGTGGTCCGGGTGAGAGCTGCGGTCTGGTCGGGGGTCACCCGTTCGATTCTGCCGGTTACCGGCCGTGGCGTCACGCGCCGGTACGGTCGGCCGCCTTCTGCGCGGCCTTCAACTCCAGCCGGGCCCGGCGCAGGTCGAGCTGGGCCTGCGCCTGCCGGGTGCGCAGGTCCTCAAGCTGCGCGGTCAGCTCGGCCAGCACGCGGGCCGCGTCCCGCTCGGCCTCGGTGGCGCGGCGCAGCGCCGCCTGGGCTTCCTTCGCTCGGGTACGCGCGGCTTCGCGCGCCTGTTCGACGCGCTCATCCGGCTCGCGCGTGACGGGTTTCGGCTTCTCCTTCAACCCCCCGTCGATGACCCGCAGCTTCGGCTTCGGGGTTTCGCCGAACCCGGCGTACCCGGTGGCCCGGGTCAGCAGCCCACTGCGTACCGCCTCGGCGACCTCGGGCTCGGCCAGCGCGGCGGTCAGCGTGGCCTCCACCTCGTCCAGCGGCAGCGCCTCGCGCCCGGCGCGGCCGGACTCCCGGGCGAGCTGGCGGGCCTGCCCGAGCAGGCCCCCGATCGCGGCCCGGCGCTGCCCGCTCAGCTCGCGCATCTGCTCGCCGCGCAGCTCGTGCTGGGCGGTCCGGAGCGCGTCGCCGAGGGCGAGCAGTTCGTCCACCAGCTCCGGTCGCCGGCGGGCCAGCAGGTTCACCAGCCACGCCGCCACGGTCGGCTTGCGCAGCTTGCCGATCGCTTCGGCGGTACGCCGGTCCCCGGCCCGCCGGGCGGCCGTCACCGCCTCGTCCCGGGCCGCGACGAACCGCTCCGGCGGGGCGGTGTACAGCTCGTCCAGCACATCGTCGGGTACCACGTGACCCATCATCGCCGACGGTGCACCCGTTCCGGGGTTGAGGACCGGCGACCGGGTCCGCCAGGATGGTCCCGGCCGCCGGTACCGGCGGGACGCGCGAGGACATGGGGTGCCGGTGAACTTGTCGGTGTGGGTGTCGGTGGCTACGGTCGCGGCCGGGCTGGCCAGTGTCGGCTCGCTGCTGGCTGTTGCCTGGCAGCTCAAGTCGCTGGCCCGGCAGACCAAGGAACAGGCCAAGCAGGCCGAGGCGGCGGCCGAGGGCATCCGCGCCTCGGTCTACCTGACCGTCACCCAGACGATGATCGGGATCGACCAGTTCCTCATCGACCGGCCCCGGCTGCGCGCCAAGCTGTACGGCGAGCTGCCCACTGACGACGTGGAGCTGAGCGGCCAGCAGGCCGAGGGCGGCGCCGAGATGCTCGTCGACATGTTCGACATGGTGGTGTCGAACGTGCACCACATCTCGGACCCGCTCGAGGACGGGTGGCGCAACTACATGGTCGCGGTCATGCAGGAGAGCGCGACGATGCGGGAGTTCTGGAAGCGCAGCCGCGAGTGGTACAGCCCCGAGCTGCGGCAGATCCTGGACGGCTCACCGGTCGAGGTCGAGGACGGTACCCGGACTTAGCCGCTGGTACTCCGCGCCGGAGAGCTGGTTGATGACCCGCTCGACGATCGGGGCGCCCAGGTCGTTGAGCAGCGCGTCGTGCAGGGCGTACGCCCGGCGGGGCTTGACCGCCCGGATGAAGTCGACCGACTCGGCCGTCTTGAGCCACGGCGCCGACACCGGTACGAACAGCGTGTCGACCCGTACGTCCGCCGGTACGTCGAACGAGTCGCCGGGGTGGTACACGCGGCCGTCGAGCAGGTATCCGAGGTTGGCGATCGTCGGGATGTCCGGATGGATGACCGCGTGCTGCCCGCCGTACGCGCGCACCGCGAAGCCGGCCGCGGTGAAGGCGTCCCCCGTGTTGACCGCGGTCGTCACCGAGGCGAGGTCGCCGAGCTTCGGTACCGTGGGTGATCAGCACCGCGTCGACCCCGTCGAGCGCTTCGGCCTCGGAGAAGACACCGGGGTCGATGACCAGTACCCCGTCGCCTTCCAGGCGTACGCACGCGTGTGAATACTTCGTCAGCCGCACGGTGACCTCCCCGTCGCGCAATCGTGATGTCCCATCCGCCAGTCTGCCGGAACCGACGTGCCGGTGCGCGGCGTCAGACCCGCATGACACGTACGACTGCCGTATTACTTTCGCTCGGGGTCGTTCTGACCGCCGGGTTGACCGGGTGCAGCCAGGCGACCAGCCGGACCTCGGCCGGCAACGCCGCGCCCGCGCCGGCGCGGGCACCGGTCCAGGACAACGCGAAACCCGAGGACGCCAAGGCCGGCGTAGCCGGCGGCGCGGTCGCCGGCAAGCCCAACGCGCCGATCGCCACGGCGCAGCGCAGCATCGTGTACCGGGGTTCCATCACGGTACGGGTGACCGACGTCAACGCGAAGGCCGCCGAACTGACCTCGCTCGCGATCGGGGCCGGTGGCCTGATCGGCGGCGACGAACGGCAGATGGACGCCGGCCGGTCGGTTGCCACGCTGACGTTGCGGATCCCGGCCGCGCAGTTCACCAGTACCCTGAACGACATCGGCAAGCTCGGTACCGAGCAGTCCCGCAAGGTGTCCGCCGAGGACGTCACCGCGCAGGTCATCGACCTCGACGCGCGGATCCGGTCCCAGCAGGCCAGCGTCGACCGGGTACGCGCGCTCCTGGCCCGGGCGCAGTCCATCGCGGACATCACCAGTATCGAGAGCGAGCTGGCCCGGCGCGAGGCGGACCTGGAGTCGATGCAGGCGCAGCAGCGCGACCTGGCCGACCTGACCACACTGTCCACCATCGCGGTGACGCTGCTCGGCCCGGACGTCGCCGCCGCGCCGAAGCCCAGGCCGGCCGACAGCGGGTTCGTGGCCGGGCTCAAGGCCGGCTGGAAGGCCTTCTCCGCGTCGGTGAGCGTGCTGCTGACCGTACTCGGCGCGGTGCTGCCGTTCGCGGTGGCGATCGGCGTACCGCTGTGGGCGCTCACGCTGTGGCTGCGGCGGCGTACCCGGCTTCAGCTCACCGCTTCGACGGCCACCGCGCTCAGCTCGGCGACCACGCCACCGAACGCGGGATCGGCCACGTAGTCGGAGTGGCCGCGCACCGCCGGGTACGCGGTGTCGCCGGGTGGGATCGGGAAGCCGGCCGGGTCGACCAACCGTAGGTCGCCGGCCGGTTCCCCGACCGGTCCGCCGATCGGATCGGTGTGCCGCCACAGGTTCACCCACCGGCCGCCGACTTCCCGGTCGACGGTGGCCAACGCCCTGTCGTGCACGTACGCCGGGAACAGCCTGGCGTACAGGCGGCGCAGCGGCGACCCGTACGTCAGCAGGGCCACATTGTCCACAGTGGACGATGGAAGCTGGAGTACCGTCGCGGCGGCCAGGACCGAGCCCTGCGAGTGTCCGGACAGGATCACCCGGTCCTGCCCGGCCAGCCAGCTCGTCCGGGTGACCAGCTCCGGTACCACCCGCTCGGCGTAGCAGGGCGGGGCCAGCGGGTGCCCGGCGCGCGGCCAGAACGTACCCAGGTCCCAGGCGATCCCGACGACCCGGCGTACCGACTGGTTCCGGTACGCCTGGGTACCCAACGCGAGCAGCCCGAGCGCGGCCAGCCCGATCAGGTACACGCCGACGTCCGTCACGACCGTCACGACGTGCGCCGGCCAGCCGTGCGGTACCACGTCGACCGGCCCCTTGCCGACCAACGCGAGCACGGTCACCGCGACCGCGGCGGCCCCGAGCGGCAGGTACCCCCACAGCAGCAACTGTCCACTGTGGTCGATCAGCTTCGCGTCGGCGATCGCCGCGCCGATGCTCCGCGCCCGCGACGGGTCGGTGGCCGGGCCGCCCGGGTAGTCCTCGGCGACGATGGCGGCCGCCTGCCGGCGCAGCCGGGGGATCAGGAACAGCCGGGCGCCCAGCGCGACGAGCGCGAGTACCAGCACGGCGACCGCCATCCCGAGCGCGGCCCA
>VAXX01000295.1 GCA_005885115.1 Actinomycetota bacterium
GTACGCAGCCGATCCTCCAATGTGGACAGCTGCTTGGGCGAGCGGTCCGAGGTGATGACCAGCTGCTTGTTCGCGTTGTGCAGGGTGTTGAACGTGTGGAAGAACTCCTCCTGGGTCCGCTCCCGGTTCTCCAGGAACTGGATGTCGTCGATCAGGAGGATGTCCACGTCCCGGTACCGGCGCTGGAACGCCTGGGTCTTGTCGTCCCGCAACGAGTTGATGAAGTCGTTGGTGAACTCCTCGGTCGAGACGTAGCGCACGAACCGCGCGTTGCCCAGGGTCGTCGCGTAGTGCCCGATCGCGTGCAGCAGGTGGGTCTTGCCCAGCCCCGAGCTGCCGTAGATGAACAGCGGGTTGTACGCCTTGGCCGGCGATTCGGCGACGGCGACCGAGGCCGCGTGCGCGAACCGGTTCGACGAACCGATGACGAACGTCTCGAACATGTACTTCGGGTTGAGCCGGTTCCCGTCGCCCGGGCTCGGCGGCGTACGCCGGTCGTCGCGCCCCGTGCCGCCGCCGGTACGGCGGTGCGGCACGGGCGGGGAGACGGGGGCGGGCGGTTCCACCGGAACCACCGGTGCGGGTACCGGGTCGGGCGGGGGCGTGCTCGGGTACGCGTGGGGATAAGCCGGTACGGCGGCGTACCCGGCCGGGGCGCTGTCGAACAGCGTCTGCTCAGCGACCCGGGCCGCGGGTACGGCGACCGGCGGGGGCGCCTCCTCCGGCGCGCGTACGGTGACGGCGACCTGGATCGGCCGGCCCAGGCGCCGGGACAGCGCGTCGGTGATCGCCGGACGCAGCTTGGACTCGATGACGTCCCGGGTGAACGCGTCCGGGACCGCGATCAACGCGGTGTCCTCGACGATCGCCCGGAGCCGGGTGAGTCGCAGGTACGCCCGTTGCTGCGGGGAGACGATCCCGTCGGCCAACTCGTCGGTCGCCGACGTCCATACCGCGCCGAGGTCGAGGCCGTCCGGCACTCCGACCACCCCCTCGCTCGTCGCGTTGTCCCCAGTATTCACAGGCCCCCACCCACAGCCTGTGGACGCTGCCCCGACCGTTGTACACAGGTTTTCCACAGGCTGTGTACGGGCTGGTCAAGACACCGATGCGGGCCGTTACGATCACGACGCCGGTACGGACCCGTCGTACATCATCGCGGTACACCGTGCCGAACGATCCATTGCCTCGCCCGGTTTTGGCTTACTTTGTGCACACCAGCAGCTTCGTCGACGTGACCGGCAAGCGGGCAGGTTAACAGGGCTGTCCACACCCGCTCAACGGTTGTCCACATAGTTGTGCTCCGGTTGTCCACACCCGCCCCGTATGTGGCTGCGCCAAGTTTCCCCTATCCCGGCGTCGCCCGCTGTCTTGCTCCGTTTTGACGCCCTCTCGGCGCCCGCGTACCCTGGAACGGCTGTCTCGTACCACCGTGCCTGAGAAGACGGAGAGCCTCACGTGAGCAAGCGCACCTACCAGCCGAACAACCGCCGGCGCGCGAAGACCCACGGCTTCCGCCTGCGGATGCGCACCCGCGCCGGCCGGGCCATCCTCTCCGCCCGGCGCGCCAAGGGCCGCACCGAGCTCTCGGCCTGAGGTCGCTGGAGCGTCGGGTGTTGTCCACCGCGCAGCGCCTGCGGCGTCGCGGTGACTTCGCCGCGGCGGTACGGACCGGACGCCGGGCCTCCCGAGGAGTGCTCGTCGTCCATCTGATGCTCCCCGGTCCCGCTTCCGAACCCGGCCCAGGTACGCCCTCGGCGGCCCGTGCCGGGTTCGTCGTACCCAAGGCGGTCGGTGGCGCCGTCGTCCGGAACAAGGTCAAGCGCCGGCTCCGTCACCTGGTACGCGACCGGATCGGTCAGCTTCCGGCCGGCACCGATCTGGTGGTACGCGCGCTTCCGGCGGCCGCGGACCGCTCGTACCAGGGACTATCTGTTGATCTTGATGCGGCACTCGCCGCCGCCCACCGGAAGGCGCCCCGATGAGCGCCGCCGGCGCCACCCCGCGGGCAGTCCCGCCGGCCGTCCCGAAGCCGACCACCGCCGGTGCCCGTGTGCTGGTACTGCCCATCATCGCGTACCGTCGGTGGATAAGCCCGGCGCTGCCGGCGCGCTGTCGGTTCTACCCGTCCTGTAGCGCGTACGCCCTCGAGGCGCTCGCGACCCACGGGGCATGGCGGGGCCTGCGACTGACGCTCTGGCGGCTGCTGCGCTGCCAACCGTTCCACCCCGGCGGGTACGACCCGGTGCCGCCCAAGAGCTGAACCGACTGGAGAAGCGACGTGCTGGAACCGCTCTACTGGGGGATCTCCTGGATCCTGCTCCAGTGGCATGCGCTGTGGAACTTCGCCTTCCAGGGCGGCCAGTTCCTGGTGACGAACTGGGACTGGGTCCTGGCCATCGTCTTCCTGGTGCTGACCATCCGTACCGCGCTGTTCCCGGTGTTCGTCAAGCAGATCAAGTCGCAGCGCGCGATGCAGGCGCTGGCCCCGCAGATCAAGTCGCTGCAGGAGAAGCACAAGGGTGACCGGGAGACGCTCCAGAAAGAGATGATGGAGCTGTACCGCCGGGAGAAGGCCAACCCGCTCATGGGCTGTCTTCCGATGCTGGTGCAGATCCCGGTGATGTTCTCGCTCTACCACGTGCTCCGTCACCTCAACCCGGAGCGACACGACGCCACGAAGCGGCTGTACGGCTGGACGGTGGGGCTGTTCGACAGTGCCTCGCACGCCAAGCTGTTCGGCGCGCCGATCGCCGCCTCGTTCAAGTCCAGCGCGCATGATCTGGCGTCGATGCACGCCAACGGGGGCACCGTCAAGGTCGTCGCCGGGATCCTCGTGGCCATCATGATCGCGACCACGTACCTGACCAGCCGCCAGATGATCCTCAAGACCGGCTGGGCCGAGGACCCGCAGCAGAAGATGATGCAGCGGCTGATGCTCTACGGCATCCCGGTCTCGCTGCTGGTTTCCGGGACCGTCTTCCCGATCGGTGTGGTCATCTACTGGACCACGACATGGCCGGCAAGTCCGGCGCCGGCGCGGCGGCCAAGACCGCGACCGGCGGCAAGGCGCCGGTCAAGGCCAGCTCCGGTTCGCTGACCGACCTGATCCTCGGCCGCAAGCCCAAGCCCGAGCCGGCCGCCAACGGCGCGCCCAAGGTCGATGGCAAGGCGCTGGGCCCCAAGGTCGGGGCCAAGCCGGTGAACCCGAAGAAGGCCCCGGCGAAGGCGACCGGTCCCAAGCTGGCGGACGCGACCGAGCCGGGCAAGCCCACCAAGGCGACTCCCAGCAAGACGGCGCCCAGCAAGACGGCGCCCAGCAAGGCGAAGCGCCCCACGGGTTGACGCGACAACCGGCCCGTACGTCACACGTATGGGCCGGTCGGCGCTCCCCGTACCGAAGACGTCCTCGCACCGGCGGTGGCACCGCCGAGGTCCGGGGGAAGTGAAGATCGACGTTTCCGGAGATGACAGTGACCGACACGACCTCAGCCGCACCCGAGACCGAGACCGAGGCAGCGGAGCAGACCACCCCCCAGGCGACCGAGTCCGAACTGTTCCGGCAGAGCGAGATCGCCGCCGACTACGTCGAGGGGCTGCTGGACATCCTCGACTACGACGGCGACATCGACGAGCTGGTCCAGAACGGCCGCCCGGTCGTGGAGGTGGTCGGGCGCCGGCTGCAGGCGCTGGTGGGCCAGCGGGGGGCGACGCTGGAGGCGCTCCAGGAGCTGACCCGGCTGGCGGTCTTCCGCGCCACCGGCTCGCCCAGCCGGCTGCTGCTGGACGTGGGCGGATACCGGGCCGCGCGGCGCAAGGAGCTGGGCGCGATCGCCAAGAACGCGGCCGAGAAGGTCAAGGAGTACGGCGAGCCGGTACGCCTGGAGCCGATGTCGGCCTTCGAGCGCAAGTGCGTACACGACGTGATCAACGCACTGTCCGGGGTGGAGAGCGAGTCCGAGGGCGTGGAGCCTTCGCGCCGGATCGTGGTACGGGCGACCGCGTAACCGTGCCGGAAGCGCAGCAACCCGAGTCGCTGGTACCGGCGGCTCGGGTCATCTTCGGCGACCGGCTGCCATTGGCACAGCGGTACGCCGACCTGCTCGTCACCGGCGGGGTGGTACGCGGTCTGATCGGGCCCCGCGAGGCGCCCCGGATCTGGGACCGGCACCTGCTCAACAGCGCGGTACTAATGGAAATGATTACCGATAATGCCACGGTCATCGACGTCGGTTCCGGGGCGGGACTGCCGGGGATCCCGCTCGCGATCGCCCGCCCCGATCTGACCGTCGTGCTGGTCGAGTCGCTGGCCCGGCGGACCACCTTCCTGACCGAGGTCGTGGACGCCTTGGGCCTGACCGGACAGGTGACGGTCGTCCGCGGCCGCGCCGAGGAGCTGGTCGGAAAGCTGCCGCCCGCCGATGTGGTCACCGCCCGGGCGGTCGCGCCGCTGGATCGACTCGCGGCCTGGTGCCTGCCCCTGACGGTGGACGGGGGGCGGCTGCTGGCGCTGAAGGGCGCGTCGGCGGCCGAGGAGGTCGCCGCGCACACGGCCGAGATCGAACGGCAGGGCGGGGGTACGCCGACGGTCCGGCTCTGCGGCGAAGGGCTGCTCGCCGAGCCGGCGACCGTGGTCGAAGTGGTACGGCAGCGGCCGGTGCGGCGCAGCCAGCCACCCGCGCGGCGGTATCGACGTTAGGTGGATGTCCGGCGCGGTAGCCTCGCGGCACGGCCGGACGTAGGCTGACCGCGCGTCGCGTCGGTCGATCGCAGCGGCGGCGATGCGGGGCACCCCCCATCCGAAGCGGGCAGGGATGACACTGTGCACGAGAGTGGCAGCTACGACAATTACGGAGTGAGCCAGCCCGACCAGGGCTGGCCGGTCCCTACCGATCCTCAGGCGGTTCCGCACCCGCGTACGGGTACCGGATTCGCGGTCGGCCCGACGATGCCGATCCCCGCCGTCCCACCACATGATGGTCAGGTCCCCGGTTCGGTCGCCGGCACGGCATACTCTGGCGAGGACGCGGCGAGCGGGCAGACCAGGCGCGCCGCGCCCTCCCCCAGACCCCATCCCCCGACGAGCCTTCCTGAGGCAGGTGGACCGATGGCCGACGCGGACGTTTCACGTGAAACAGAAGACCCACCCCTGGCGCAGGAGGCGAAGCGGGCAGTGGAGATCCTCAACCCGAGCGGCGAGATCACGATGCCCCGCCCCGCCCGGCGGCGGGTCGTCTGCGTCGCGAACCAGAAGGGTGGCGTGGGTAAGACGACGACGGCGGTGAACATCGCGGTCGCGCTGGCCCTGCACGGCAACCGGGTACTGGTTGTCGACCTGGACCCGCAGGGCAACGCCTCGACCGGACTCAACGTGCCGCACCACGCCGGCGTTCCGGACGTGTACGACTGCCTGATCGACGGTACGCCGCTGGACGACGTCACCCAGGCCGTGGACGGCATCCCCAACCTCGCCTGCGTACCGGCGACCATCGACCTCGCCGGGGCGGAGATCGAGCTCGTTTCCGTCGTCGCGCGCGAGTCCCGGCTGTCCCGGGCGATCCAGGGTTCGCTGACCGAGTACGACTACGTCTTCATCGACTGTCCCCCGTCGCTCGGGCTGCTCACGGTCAACGCGCTCGTGGCCGCCCAGGAGGTACTGATCCCGATCCAGTGCGAGTACTACGCCCTGGAAGGGGTACAGGCGTTGACGAGCAATATCGCTCTGGTCAAGTCGCACCTGAACCCGGGGCTGGAGATCTCGACCGTGCTCCTGACCATGTACGACCGGCGGACCCGGCTGGCCGACCTCGTGGAGCAGG